>CAZXXI010000027.1:0-11272 GCA_964644815.1 uncultured Muribaculaceae bacterium | reverse complement strand
GAGAATCATCAGAATCAATGGCGACGGTTCAATGCGTATCATCTACGATGGAACACAAGCTTTTGAAAACGGAGTAGCTGATGATTCGAGATATGCCAAAGTAGGACAAGTATGGAATACTCAATATACCGATGCTAAGTATATCGGTTATATGTTCGGAGGGGCCAATGGAACTGCAAGTACATCAAAAGCAGGAGCCCAAACGAATGATACAAACAGCGAGGCTAAAACAGCAGTAGATACATGGTATAAAGAAAACATAGCAGATACAGGCTATGGAAGTAATGTAGTAGATGCTATATTCTGTAACGACAGGAGTACTCCAGGAGCATCCGCAACATATTGGACAGATGATACAGGATTAGGATATGGAACAAATGCAACGGGCTATGGAGCGTATGCAAGACTAGGAGTCCAAAGCAGTAATCCAAACAATAATAATCCACAACCAAAATTCACATGTGAAGTGAAGAATGATGCATTCACAGTAAATGAAAGCGACAAAGGAAACGGAAAATTGACCTATCCAGTAGGGTTAATAACAGCAGATGAGATATTAGCTGCAGGCAGTGGAAGATATGGAACAACAAATAATTCATATTATTTACACAAGTCTTCAAGTTATTTTGGATGGTCGCTCTCGCCTAGTCTCTATAGCAGATATGCTTTTGTGTTCGTGGTCCATACGAATGGTTACTTGGGCGATGTGCTTAGCGGCAATGCGAGCGGTGCGGTCGCTCCGGTTATCAATCTGAGTGCTGATTACGTAAGTACCTTAAAAGGAGAAGGTACGATGACGAATCCATACGTCGGAGAATGAGTTACGTAGTAACCATTCGACACAGTATGGGTGAGTCTTTTCCATCTTCAAGGGAGAGTTCGGAAAAATAACTCATCATTTTTCCGCCGCTCGAAAATTTCAAAAAGACTCGTGAACGAACTTAACTGTTCGACTGCGAGTTTTTTCTTGGCATAAGTTTAAATTATGAGCAATTTTCGATTTTATTCTTGACTAATAACCCCCTTTATGAGTTATACTTACTATATAAGACATCATAGTACAGGCGAACATTTACCCCAAATATCGTCTAATATGAATAGATTGAACATAAATTCTAAAGAAAGGTGTTTATTTTATGAAAATTTTAGAATACATATTTTTAATTATATCCACTGTGAGCCTCGTCTTCTTTCTCATACTGACTATATGGAAACTGAAGACAAGTAAAAGAGTTAAAAAAACTGTCTTTAGTACGCTTTTAATCTCTTTTGTTTTAAGTAGCTTTGCCTTTGGAGGTCTAAAAATATACGATAACCATCTCGCAAAAGAAGAAAACAGGGGTACTGCAAGTGAAAAGGATGACAATACACCTCAAGAACCTAGCAAAGAACCGGACGATGTAACCGAACCAAACAATTCATCTACAAATAATCCTTCTGAACCACAAAAACCATCTACAAATAATAATAATAATACCAAACCGAATAATCCACCTGCAAATAACTCGACGACAACGAACGCAACTACGACATCTAAGGGATTTAAAATAGAAGTTATAAACGGTATTACTTATGTCGATGGCATCATGATAGCCAATAAGACGTATCCCTTACCGAAAGATTATGTTCCACCGATACTTATAAACCTGTTAACGGGGCAGGTATATGTCAAGAGTGCATAATAAAAGAAGTCTATACTGCCTATATGAATATGAAAAACGCCGCTAGTGCTCAAGGTCTATCCCTTTGGATAGCGAGTGGCTACCGCTCTTATACTTATCAAAATGGACTTTACCAGAGCTATGTCAACCGAAATGGTAAGGCTGCAGCCGATACCTTCTCAGCTCGTCCTGGCCACAGCGAGCACCAAACGGGTTACGCTTTCGATTTAAATACCGTGAGCGAAGCATTCGCTAACACTAAAGAGGGCAAATGGGTAAACGAAAACGCTTCTAAATATGGCTTTATACTTCGCTATCCTAAGGGCAAAGATGGCGAAACGGGTTACAAATATGAACCGTGGCATTTTAGATATGTCGGCACCGATCTAGCGGAAAAGCTCTATAACGGTGGTAATTGGATAACCGTCGAAGATTACTTTGGAATCACGAGTGTATATAGTTCTTAAAATATATCGTCAAAAGGCGATATATTTTTCGATTGGCAATGGCTTACCTTTATGATATATTTATACTAAAGAGGTGACTTGATGTGAAAAAAAACTTGATATCGTTAGGAAGTTTAATAATAATCGCAGGTATTTTAGTCTCTCTTTTAATCATCTTTCAAAACATGTCGCGTAAAAAGAATATCGATGTCGAACCGAAGGAAAACACCAAATTCGACATATTAAAGAAAGCTTTGACTTCTTCTAGCTATTTTAAAGATGCCTCTATCATACCGAATGAAGATTTATCGAGTGCCATCATAGATGAAAAATACGAAGTGTCTATCAAAAATGGATATTATATGATGACTATAAGAGACGCGAATTTAGACGATGATTATTGTCGCATAGTCGACGCTATAGAAGTGAGCCTAGGTGGCAAAGAAGGGGACAGTTTGAACACTTGTCGAGAAGTCTTAAAGGGCAAAATAAGCACTAGTCACATATCTGCCGAGATATACGATACCTACAAAGAACTGACCGTCCATGCAACCGAACTGTCGAAACTGTATAATCCTGAAAGATCTCATCAAGAAGACGAAAAGATTTCTGTCGACGAAATAAATTACAACGTTACGATCGACGACTTCTTATTGACTTCTATCACGACTGGTTCATCCGCTGGGATGGATACTTACAGCATATGCGGTCACATTTATAACCCTAAAATAGGCATACAAAAAGAATTTACATTTTCGCTTTACAATGCTGAAGAAGAATTATTGGAGAGCAAGAATTATATCTATGAGAACTCTAGTAAAAAGTTCACATCTTTCTGTGTCGACTTTGAAGCTAAAGAAAATCTGATTAAATATTATTCGATTGGGATGGTAACTGCTAAATAGAAAGACTCTTCGCAAACATTTTATCTACCAAAATTTGCTATTGAATTTGACAACATGAATTTTTGCAAGAACTTCTTGCAAAATTATCTCGAAATCATAATCGAAAAAATACTAGGAGCTTTTAAAATACTAGGAGCTTTTAAAAGATATTGCTTGAACGTTAAATTTTGTGTTACAATCAATGTCGATTCAAGTGAACAGAAAAGAGGTATAAAAAATATGATAAATATAGTTTTATTCGAACCAGAAATACCTGGCAATACTGGCAATATAATGAGGACGTGCGTCGCTACTAATTCTAAATTACATCTGATAGAACCGCTCGGATTCAGCTTAGACGAAAAGTATATCAGGAGAAGTGGAGTAAATTACATCGACAAATGCGACTATACAGTCTATAAAAACATCGACGAATTTTTCGAAAAGAATAGTGATGGTGAATACTTTTTTCTGACGAGATACGGACATGTTCCGCATACCAATTTCGACTACAGCGATAAATCTAAAAATATTTACTTTATCTTTGGCAAAGAGTCGACCGGTATTCCGCGTGAGATACTAAAGCCTCATCTCGACCGGTGTATGCGCATGCCGATGAGTGATAAAGTACGAGCTTTAAACCTATCGAATACGGTCGCTATAATGGTTTATGAAGCTCTAAGACAACAGAATTATCCCGGACTTTACTTCGAAGAACCGCATAAGAGTAAAGATTATATCGTCGATGGCATCGAAGAACAAAAAAAATAGTTTTCCCGTTTTGGGAGAACTATTTTTCGTCACCGCATCCTTCACAGTGGCACTCTTCACCACATGTGCAAGGGTTACAATTACAATTTTCACACTTGCATTCTCCTGCCTCTTCTAGAGTAATCGCACTAGTCGGACAAGATTCCATCGCTTCGATTGCTGCCTTATTGTCATCTTCGACCATATCGACTTTAGGTGAACTAGCGCCATCTGCTCCATAACAGAAGACGTCCGGAGCTATTTGCATGCAGGCACCACATCTTATACATGCCGTATCGTCCACTTTAACTTTTTTCATATAATATCTTCCTCCTAGAATAGATTATAGTGTAATTTGACTCTTTAGGCAAGATTTATCTTTTACAAAAAAGTAAAGTATGATAAAATTACTATGGTGAAGTATATGAGTTCTAGAATGGATAAATATAAAGACGAAGTAGAAAAAGCGGGTAAGAGAACCCTTAAAAATGAAAATATCTATAGAGAGTTAAATGAAAAAGACCTCGAAAATATCAATCTTTCTTCGAATGTTTCGGTGATAAAGACGGATAAAGATTTAGATATAGATGAAATAAAAGAGATTATTCGAGAAAAGTATCGGTCGAATAAAGACACTACCAAAAAGGACGAAGAGGCCTATTATGAACAAATCGATGAGGAAAGAGAGATAACTAAGGAATACGACCTCAAAAAGGTCATCGAAAGCGCTCACAAGAATAAGACACCCGATTACGAAAAAGAACGCTTTAAAAAACTTCAAGAGATGCAATATGACATTTTGAGTAGCCTAAATATCGAAGGCCGTAAAACGGAGTCTAGCGATGAAACTCTATCGGATGAAGAGGCAACCCTCATGAATCTCATCAAGACGGTCACCGTCAATGAAAAATCGGCTAAAAATAGAAATTCCAAATCCGACGATTTATTAGGCGACCTGACAGGCGACGACAATACAGAAGTTTTAGAGCCGGTATCTTTTGAAGACGAAGAGATTCCGGATAAAAAACCGACTATTGTCGAAGAGATTGAAAGAACGAAGCAGCTTTCTAAAACTGAAATAGCCGATGCCGTCAAAGAATTTGAAAATGGAGTTGATGCCGAAACATCGTCTAAAGATGAAAATCCGAAGTCGCTTTCGAAAACGGAAGAGCTCTCTAACTCTTTCTACACTGGCAGTTACAAGATAAGTAAAAAAGACATGGACGATTTTGCCGATTTAGAAAACGATTTGAACGGAGGAGGCGTAGCTATCAAAATACTAATCGCTATACTCGTAATTATCATCATTGCCATCGGCATCTATCTTTTAAACAAATATTTGAATTTGGGACTATTTTAATAGTCCCTTTTTTCATATAATTTAACTGATGAAAACTGTTAAATTTAAAAACGCCAAAATTCACAACAAAAATAGAGCAATCATACTCATATTGCTGACCTTTTTATTGATAAACTTTTTTACCATAAAATTGACCAACTCCATCTATCCTAAACTGCTCGATTATGCTCTTAAAAAAGTTAAAAAAGAGAACATGTTGATTCTCAAAAATGCATTTTCAAATAGAAGTGCTCGTACTATCGAAGTGGAAAAGCTTTTAAATGTCATCAAAAATTCTAAAGAGGAAATCGTCGAAGTATCCTTCGATATGAGAGAATGTTACGATATTCTTTCTGGATTATCCGGCTATATAAATGAAGCTATAACCGACTATAATTTTCGCGGTTACGTCGTCGACATACCGATAGGTTTTTTGATAAACAGCCCCCTTTTTGCTAACTTAGGGCCCTCGATACCCATCAAAGTAGAATTGTCGGATATTGCTCTTGGAAATATACGTACCAAAGTGGTGTCTTTCGGAATAAATATGGCTCAAATAGAAGTATATGCCGATTTGACCATCGACACGACCATCTTATATCCCTTTGGCTCTGAAGAAGAAAAGACGGAGTATTCGACCTTGCTAGCAAGCCATATTATCGCCGGCAAAGTGCCAAGTCTCTACGGTGGAGTCCTCTCTTCTTCGAGTGGAAATATCGATATTCCACTTAACCAACAATATTCGACCGAATGATACACAACTCGTCAAAATTGGCAACCCCTTTTCGCAAAAAGTAGCACACTTTTTCTTTCACTTGTCAAAAAACTATGTTATAATTAATGCAGAATAGGAGGCTTTGTCGTGGATGAAAAAGTATTTATAAACGATTTTATTTCTATGGGGATGAGTGCTTTTTTTGCCGGCAGTACCAATAACATCTTCGAAAGACACATCGTCGAATGCTTAGTTGATATTTATGGATTAGAGAAGATTCGTGCTGTATATGAATCCAGTGATGAAGGAGCCTTCTATAATCTCTTGCATACATATAGAATGCCTAAGACTCTATACGATAACTTTTTGAGAGACACTGCTAAATATGAACTGTTTAGACAAGAAAACGAAAACGACCCATCCGTCAAATCGGACATAGCTTCGAAGATAGAATTAGATATAGTCTATATGTTTCTGTATAAGTGTTTGTTAGTCGAAATGACTTTAGAAGAAATAGGACACTTCGAAAACAATCTTCTGAACAACTTTGGAATAATAAAATATCACTTCAACACTTCCTTAAATCCTAACAAAACGCGTGAATTTTGGGACAAAAAGAAAAAGTTGCTCGAAGACACTGTCGAACTCGTAGAGATTAAACCGGAATATTTAGATGAATTTACTTATGCAAAATTTGGTACTAGTTTAGATGACGTTCAAAAAATGGACTATAGGATGGTCGAAGAGCTTAATAAATATATCAAAAATAAGATGGCTATCACTTTAGAAAACGATCCACCTGCGCCGAAGAAAAAAATCGGTAAAATAACGAGAAATACCGTTTTATCGACCGGAAATGGTTTCGTCGATGCCATTCTCATCGCCAGCGTCATCGCTACCGAAATGTCGATTGGATTGATATATTTATTTTTACACATGTAGTTAGGAGTTAAAAATGGTAATAGATATAAATGGAACGAAATACGAAGTAGTAAAGAATAATAGAGATGGCTTAGATGTAGACGCTATCAAAGATAAATTGACCGAATTTTATGATGAATACGATTATGTGGTAGGAGACTGGGCTTATGGTAAATTGCGGCTCAAAGGTTTCAACGAAAAGACTAACAAAAACTACAATAAGATAAACGACGCGGCCGGCATCAAATCTTATATAAAGGACCACTGTGCTTATGGCTGCAAATATTTCATTATTAAAAAGAAATGATTGATTAAGAATAAAAACTGTGATAATATTTTATATAGAATAAGAGGGATTGACATGAACGAAAAAATCAATATAACAAAAGAAGATGGAGCAATAGTAAATGCTGACATCATATGTTTTATAGAAAACACTAATACGACTAAGAGATATGTATATTATACTCTAAATGAGATAGTAGGAGCTGGAGCTAACAGCACAGTAAAAATCTACGTTTCAAAGATTAAACAGGATAACTCTAGTTTAGACGAAGCTATTACGAATGAAGAATGGGGAGTACTCAAAGGATATATGGGCAATGCCTTAAAAGATATTACTAGTCCGGAAGTAAAATACCTCCCTCTAAGTGAACTTATCAATCCGATAAGCGTAAGCGAACGCGCAATCGCAATGCCTACTAGCTACGATTATATAAATAAACAAAGAGGATTGTACGCTCAAGCAGTAGCTACAGCACCGAGTGCTGAACCAACTCCTAGTGCACCAGAGCCAGTTGAGCCAATCAGCGCAGCAGTAGAACCAGAGCCTGCTCCAATGGAACCAACTCCCGAAGTAGCTCCGGTAGAACCAATGGCTGAACCTACGCCAGCTTCAGAACCGATCGCACCTGCTCCTATGGAAGCACCAGTCGAAGAAGCAATTGCACCGAATACTCCAGCCGAAGATTCAGTACAAACGGCAATGGAAGAAGTAGCAATAGCGCCACAAGAAGTAACCCCTGCACCAATAGTAGAAGAAGATTCTACTGCAAGTGACGACGCTGACGATACGGGAACAGGAGCAATACTTCAACCTATCGACATCGCCACTATAGAGGCAAAATATAGAGAAATGCAAGATACTTTAGATAGACTAAAGAACCAAGAAATAGAAGCTGCTAAAAGATATAATGCAACACTAGAACTCAGCACGATGCACAAAGAACAACATGCCAGCTACGTCCAAAACGAACAGATAAAAGAGGCAGCTGAAATACCTACAGTTGACCCTGTAACAAATAGCGTACCAGAGCCAATAGCACCTGTTACACTAGAAGAACCTACCCCAGTTAACGAAGCACCTGTCATCGAACCAGTTCAAGAGACGGTGACTCCTATCGAACCAGCACCTATAGAAAGTGCTCCTCAGGACTTAGAGACGAATTGGTTCGACATGCCAAATAATTAAAAAAAGAGAGCAAAAATAGTGCTCTTTTTTCATATGCTTAAATGTGACCACTATGAAAAACTTACTTCTCTACAATTACAATTTAAACGTCGAAAAAATCGATAATATTTCACCAGACAATTACTCCTTCTATATAGACTACGATAAGTACTATTTCAAAAAGATAAATCGTCCTTTAGAAGATATAGTCGAAATATATGAGATTACTAATAATAAAAAGGCATATAATCAAATAATTAAAAATAGGTTCTCTTCTATCACCACTCTGTACGAAGACTCTCCCTACATCTTAATAAAGGTGAACAGTCCCGAAAATATCGAAGTAGATTGCCTAGATATCATCTCCGACATGACGCCTTATAATAGGAAGAGTTCCGTTTTAAATAGGACCAACTGGGGAGAACTCTGGAGTCAAAAAATCGATTATCTGGAGTATCAAGTCAGCGAACTCGGTACTGCCCATAAAACGGTTAGAAAGAGCTTTAGTTATTATGTCGGATTAGCTGAAAATGCCATCACCTATTATAACGCACTTGCTCCCATCGACTCGCCCACCTATCTTCAACATCGACGCCTCATTTACCCCCTTTTTAACTATTATTATCGCGATCCCCAAGAACTGGTCTTGGATTATAGAGTGAGAGACATAGCTTCTTATTTCAAACACCAATTTTTCGAAGGCAACAACCCCATAAAAGAGGTAAAACTGCTCGTAGGCAAAAACGTATTGACTCCTCTTGAATATAACCTTCTATTCACGCGTCTTCTATATCCTTCCTACTATTTTGATGCCGTTCATCTCGTCTTGGAAAAAGATGAAGATGACGATTACCTTTTAAAATATATCGAAAAAGTGCATACTTATGAAGATTTTTTAAACGATGTCTTCGACCTTTTTAAAACTAAGTCTTCGATGTTGAAAATTGACTGGCTCATAAAAAAAGTAGACTAATTTCTAGAAGTCTACTAAATGGGCACGTTTACTATATTTTTTACTTCGGGTACGCGGTCCCGAATCGCTTCTAAAAGACCGTACTCGAGCGTGTCATCCTGAATCATGCACATCGCACAAGCTCCGCTCAACTTGACATAGACACAAGCCTCCGCTTCATCATATTTGATGAATTCCACGTCCCCTCCATCCATATTCAAAAAAGGTCTCAACTCGTCTATGACTGCTTTAATCTCTAAAACGACATCCTTTTCTGATCTGTTTTGCTCTTTATTATCAGTTATATTATCCATCTATAACACCTTTCATTTCACTAAAGAGAGTATACAAAATGCCTCTATATTTGTCAAATATAACTGCACGATGAATCTATAAAAATATAGAACTATCTCTCGATGTATGCTATAATCTAAATGAAATAGGTGATAAAATGAAACTTAACGATTACAAGAAAAATATCATACTGATAACGTATACTTTGCTACTAGCATTCGTACTGATAAATATTAAACTCATTTTTGGCTTTTGTGTTCACATTTTTAAAATATTTTCACCTCTTTGGATAGGAATAGCCATGGCTTTCGTTTTAAACGTTCCCATGGGCATCATAGAGGATAATGTCCTCGGTTCCCACGATAAAAAGAGTAGGGTACTATCGATTATACTTTCGATAATGATTATTCTTTTGCTGATGATTATCCTCTTCGTATGGGTCATCCCAGATTTTATAGACAGCGCGACTTATCTACTAGGTCAAATACCGAACCTATTGACCGGATTGAATAATCTTTTGCTCGAAGCTTTCAAAAATACCGAACTTACAGAGTACCTGCGCAACTTCACGGGTTCCGCCCAAGTTTCTAACGTTCTATCGGGCATCTTCTCAGCTCTAGTCAACAATTTCTCGAGCGTTTTATCTAACTTAGCAGCTTTTCTCATCAATTTCATAACCGGTATCATCATCGCCGTCTATTTCTTGCTCGAGAAAGAAAATCTAATAGCGATGATGAAGGATTTCGTCAAGAGCATTTTTCCTAGAAAGACGGTCAAAAAGATAGACGAAGTGACGAGCCTAGCCAATCGTTCGTTCCACGATTTTATCACTTACCAATGTCTGGAGTGTCTCATATTGGGCATCATCATGTTTATAGCCTTTGTCATCTTCCATTTCCCATATGCTTTGACTATCGCCTTTTTGACGACTATTACAGCGATTATCCCCATCTTCGGAGCAACTGTCGCCTGCATCATCGGAGCCATCCTAATAGGCACATCGAGCATAAAACAGGCTATCGTTTTCTTAATAGTTTTCCAAGTCATCCAACAGATAGAGGGCAACGTTATTTATCCTAAAGTAGTCGGTTCCAAGGTAGGGCTTCCTCCTGTCGTTACCATTATGGCCATCATCGTCGGAGGAAACCTCGCAGGTTTCTGGGGCATGCTCGTTTGTATTCCTCTCACTGCTATTCTCTATTCGCTTTTCTGGACAAAATTTAAAGGCCAAAAAATCGACGAAGAAACGGAAGAACCTAAAAAGAGAAGCCGAAAAAAGCCAAAAGAGGCCTAGATGGAAAAAGAATGTCAGCTTTTAGAAGATGAATTTGGTCTCAAAAAGTCCCTCATGCGTCCACTTTTAAAAAAGGGACGTCTCACAGTAGCCGAAGACTGTTCATATATCTCCATAAAAATCGACGAAAAGACTTATAAAAATGCTCTATCGAAGTATACCGAAATATTGAACAAGTACTTTTCAAAAGAGTGGAAGATATTCGTCTTAGCCAAAATTAAAATACCGAATAGAGTCGTTGGCATCTTCAACATTTTCTTTCACAATAGTAAAAAGGATGTCATCAACGAAATGAAAGTCTTTTCGCCCTCATATCTCTTAAAAAAAGACAGTTTGACTTTACTCATAAATATCGAAAGCGATAAAGTCACTATTTCCAAAGTTTCAATCCCAAAAGACGTCAGACGCTTCGTATACAATAGTTACCGCTATACCATAGCTAACGAAATAAATAGATAGTAGTGTGGAAAATCGCAAATGTTTCCACACTTTTTTTCTGAGATTGCTCACTAATCGTAAAAACTTGCAAAAAAACCTCAAATATGGTATAGTATGACCACTTAAAA
>CAZXXI010000026.1:0-11361 GCA_964644815.1 uncultured Muribaculaceae bacterium | reverse complement strand
TCGGTACGGAGATGTATACTTTTAATCACGAAGCAACCGAACAGACACCAGCTTTAACGGATTATAGATATATAGGTCCTAATCCTAATAACTACATAGAGTTTAACGACGAAGTATGGAGAATAATAGGTGTATTTCCAGTATTAAATAGTGAAACTAATGAATATGAAGACAGAATCAAAATAATGAGAAGCAAATCGATAGGTGACATGGCATGGAATACAATACGAGTCAATACATGGAAAACAAGCACTATTGCATCAGCCTTAAATGGAGATTATTATAATAGACAGAATTCTTTTTCTTCGATAGGATTAACCGCTAGAACTAAAGAACAAATTTCTGATGCTATTTGGTACTTGGGAGCTTCTTGGCATTATAATACAGGCATAGAAGCTTACGCCGCTGAACGAAGTACTACAAAGGTAAGTGCCGGCAATCAAGATATTTATGTCAATCAAATTGTCGGACTCATTTACCCAAGTGACTATTTGTACACCTTTGCCAATGGAGTAAATATTACTTGCTTTTCAAACCAAGAATGGTGTCAGCAAGAACAAGCTTGGAACAGTTGGTTATATAAAGACATAGTCCATGATTCTAACAATTCGTGGATGATAACACCTCTTAAAGGTTATTCTGAAAATGCCCATGACATTAGATCTGATGGTGAACAACACGAAAATGGAAAAGTCGCCTCCCCATATGTAACTGGCATATACAGCACTCATCCCACTTTATATTTAAAACCAAATATCGAACTAAAAAGAGGAACCGGTTCTTCTTTAGACCCCTACATCATAGATTAAAACCTAAGACTGTCTACTAAAGGTAGATGGTCTTTACTTTTTCTTGAAATAAAAGTGGCAAAATTATATAATCTATATAGAATAAAGAAAGGTGATTGAAAGATGAAAAAAGTTATGGATGGATGTGGAGCAGTAGCCAATATTGCCTATAAGTTTAGTGAACTGGCGAGTATTTATCCCATAACGCCTGCTAGCCCTATGGCTTCTGGCATGGACGAATATAACGCTAAAGATTATAAAAATCTTTTCGGTAGCAAATGCGAAGTAATCGAGATGCAATCGGAAGCCGGAGCAGCGGGTACTTTGCATGGAGCTCTACTATCTGGCACTTTAGCTAGTACTTTTACGGCAAGTCAAGGCTTATTACTCATGATACCTAACATGTATAAAATAGCGGGCGAAGGCCTACCGGGTGTCATCCATACGGCATCGCGCACTATCGCAACACACGCCTTATCTATCTTCGGAGACCACAGCGACATCTACGCAGCTAGACAAACCGGCTTTTGTATGCTCTCTTCTGCCAGTGTCCAAGAGGCCCACGACTTGGCTGCAGTAACTCACCTTGCAAGCATCAGCACTTCTATGCCTTTTCTTCACTTCATGGATGGCTTTAGAACTAGCCACGAAATCAACAAAATAAACTTGCTAGAAGACGAAGACCTCGCTAGATTACTCGACAAAGAAGCTGTAACTAACTTCCGAAGTAGGGCACTAAACATCAATCATCCCGTCTCGAAAGGAATGGCTGAAAACGAAGATATCTACTTCCAAAGCGTCGAAGCTAGAAATAAAGATTATGAAATAGTACCCGAAAAAGTCAGTTACTATATGGACAAGATTAACGAAATACAGGGAACGAACTATAAACCTTTCAACTACTACGGTGTAGAAAATGCTAAATACGTCATCGTCGCAATGGGCAGTGTCGCGATGACCATCAAAAAAGTCGTCGACGAGATGAACAAGAGTGGTCACTCCATCGGAGTCGTCGTCGTCCATCTCTATCGACCTTTCAGCACTCAACTTCTTTTAGACGTCCTACCTAAGTCGACTAAACGTATCGCCGTTTTGGATAGAACGAAAGAATCTGGAAGTGTCGGAGAACCGCTTTATCTAGATGTATTAGGTGCACTTAAAGATACGAATATCGACATATACGGTGGAAGATACGGATTATCATCCAAAAATACGACACCAGCTGATATATATGCCGTCTACGACATGCTCGAAAATACTCTGCGTGAAAACTTCACCATCGGCATTACCGACGACGTCACCAACACCAGTCTACCTAAAAACAGTTTTATATTGAGCTATAAGATGAAAGAAATCGTCCTCTACGGCTATGGCTCCGATGGTTGCGTCAGCGCCTCTAAAGACTTACTAAAAATCATGGGCGATTTGAAAGACGAATACGTCCAAGGTTATTTCGAATACGACTCGAAGAAGAGTGGTGGAGTAACTATCTCCCATATGCGCTTCGACAAAGAACCCATCGATTTACCTTATTATCCCGAACATCCGAACATCGTCGTCGTCACCAAAGAGACATATCTATCTAAATTTAACTTGACCAAAAATATCAACAAAAACGGCGTCTTAATCGTCAATACTCGTCGCGAGTTCGACGATATAGACTTACTGCCAGAGATTAAAAGAACGCTTAAAGAGAAGAATATCACTATCTTCACCATCGATGCCGGCGCTATCGCGGAGCGAAACGGCTTAAAGGGTAAGATAAGCTTGATATTCGAGACCATCCTCTTAAAACTATTGGGAGTAAACGACTATAGCGATATCCTAACAGAACGCATCAGCACTCGTTTTAAAACTAAGGGGGCACCGATAGTAAACGCTAACATCAAATGCATGAAAGAGGCCATCTTAGGTCTAGTGCCGTATAAAAATGACATCCAAATAAATGGCGATGTCACCGAGATAGCGGACCCAATCGAAATGATTAACGCTAGGCGCGGAGATGAACTCAAAGTGTCCGATTTAATCGAATTTAAAAACGGAACTTTCCCGAGTGGACTATCGAAATTCGAGAAAAGGGGAGTCACCGACACCGTGCCCGTCTGGGATAAAGACAACTGTATCGAGTGTGGCATGTGTTCTCTAGTCTGTCCTCACGCAGTTATAAGGCCTTTCATCGTCGAAGAAGACGAAAAATATGCCGAAGAGGGCATCGACTTAATCGGCGAATTCGATAAAAAATACAAATATATCATCAGCGTCTCCGAAGCCGACTGTACGGGTTGTGGTTCTTGTATCGACGTCTGCCCTGGTAAGGGAGGCAACAAAGCTTTGAAATTCGGCAACACCAACATTAAAAGACAGCGCCTTGCCAATACGCTTTTCAACTTCTATAACAACCCGCGCCTTTTCGACAAATATACGATAAAAGGTTCGCAGCTGGAGAGTCCGAAGTTCGAGTTCTCAGGTGCCTGTGCTGGCTGTGGTGAGACGCCTTACTTAAAACTCTTATCTCAGCTCTTCGGCGAGCGCCTCATCATCGCCAATGCGACCGGCTGTTCGAGCATCTACGGTGGCTCTGTCCCGTCGACTCCTTACAGTGTACCTTGGGCTAACTCCCTCTTCGAAGACAACGCCGAATTCGGCTACGGCATCCTCTTGGGCTATGAGACGATGCGCACTAGAATCGAAGAGATAATGAAAAAATGTATGGACACCGTAACTCCCGTCGAAAAAGAACTTTTCGAAACTTGGATAAGTCACAAAGACGATTACGAGACGACTAAGAAAGTCAAAGAAGAACTGTTATCTATAGCTACTTTACCTAAAGATATCGAAGAACTAAAGGACTATTTAGAAACTCCTAGCATCTGGACAGTAGGTGGAGACGGTTGGGCATACGACATCGGGTTCTCAGGGATAGACCACGTCCTTTCATCTAAAAAGAACATCAACATCTTAGTCTTGGACACCGAGGTCTATTCCAATACGGGAGGCCAAGCATCCAAATCTAGCCATCAGGGCCAAGTAGCGGAATTTGCTAACTCCGGCAAAAAGACCGGTAAGAAAGACCTCTTCCGCATAGCTATGTCTTATCCGGATGTCTACGTAGCAAGCATCAGCATGGGTGCCAACATGTTCCAAACCATCAAAGCTCTCAAAGAAGCAGAAGAACACAAAGGGCCTTCCATCGTCATCGCTTATTCACCATGCATCGAACAGGGCATAAAAAAGGGCATGAACTGCTCTATCAAAGAGTCGCGCCTCGCCGTCGAATGTGGCTATACTCTGCTCATGCGCTACAAAGATGAAGAACTAATCATCGACTCAAAAGAGCCTAACTACGACAAATACGAAGAATTCTTAGACGGCGAAATCAGATACAACGCTTTAAAACTGAAAGACGAAAGTCTTGCTGAAGAACTATTAGAAGCCAATAAAAATTACGCTATAAAGCGTTACCAATACTATAAAGGTATGACTACAAAATAATCGTTTCTCAAAAGAAACGATTATTTCTTTCAAAAAGATTTGTAATTAGCGCAAAAATGAGTTAGAATAAGCCCGATTTAAAAGGAGTGAGGACACATGCTTAAAGAATATATGGCCGAATATGGCTTCAAAGAAGAAGATATTTTAAAGATTGCTAGAGAATTAGAAGAGATTAACGAGGAAACGAGTTTATACCACCATTTTAAAGAAAATGCCGAATTTCTAGAAGCCTATGGCGTTAAAAGGAACGATATTATAAAATATTCCCAAAAAAATAGGGCATTATTTCGGGTAAATAAATCTACGATTGCAAACGTCATAGAAGTACTTGAAAATTTCGGTTTTCCAAACGCTGTCATCTCCAAAATTCTTTTAAAGGCATTATTTGTAGTAGGTACTAATACAAAAACCTTAGATAATAGACTTGCTAAATATATAGAATATGGCTTTACAAAAGAAGACCTCGTCAAAATGGCTGCTAGTTTTCCGATGCTTTTGACCATAAGCTTCGACAATTTCTTTCAAAGAGCGCAGTGGTTCGAAAATAAAGGATATAGTCGCGAAACTTTAATAAAGATGATGAAGAAATTTCCTCAGTTGAGCGGCTCTGATACCGCAGGTTGCCAAAAGAAGTGGAATCTCTTGACTAGTAGAGGATTGGAGGAAAAGATGGCTCGCGATATGACGAGAAGATTCCCGAATTTTTTTGGACTAAAAGAGGAAAATATTCTGAATACTTTTACACTTTTAGAGTCTCTTTCGTTCAGTGCAGAAGAAGTCAACAGGATAGTCTCCATCCTTCCGTCCATTTTCGGTCTAAAAAAAGAAAACATCAGTTGTAAAATGGAGCTTTACGACTCTTTAGGCTTCCGCGAATACATCCTGAAACAACCAGCTGTTCTCATCCAAAGCGTAAACATGAGTAATGCGCGTTTAAGTTTTCTCGCAAGCAAAGATATGGCCGTCACTCCACATTATTTATTTATGAGTATGAAAGACTTCGAGAAAAGATTTAATATATCTAAATCTACCTTGCTAAAAGAGTTTGGCGATACCTCTTTTGCAATCGAAAGCGTCTAAAGGAGTACTTTGCGATGTTTAAAGATTTCTTAAAGAACTACGGCTTTAAAGATGGTGAGGTTGCCAAAGTAATGTCATCTTTTACCGTAAAAAACTGTTCCTCTGAACACTACTTATGCGAATGTAACAGGTCGAATCTAGAATTTCTAGAGAGTTTAGGCTATGAAAAAAGGGAAGTCATCTCCATAATAAAAAAGGCTCCAGGACTTCTCACATATAACCTAAATCGCCTAAAACACAAATTGGACTACTGTAAAAGCTTAGGCCTCGAAGAATACGAATTGAAAAGGCTCATTCGCATTCATCCTCAATTCCTAAATATGAGCATCCAAAATATTCGAAATAGCATCGACGCTTTAGAAAAACTGGGCTTCTCTTTCGAAGATATTAAAAAGATATGGCTAAAGTATCCACCTCTTTTATCCTATAGCGAAGCTTCTTTTGAAGACATATTCGCGTACTTCAGCTTGCTCAATTTTAATGCTCAAGAGATAATAGCCATCTTAAAACAGCTTCCTCAAGCAGTCGGTCTCAACAAAGATAAGATTAAAAAGAGATATGACTTGCTCAAAGAGGCGGGCTTTACCGACGAAGAAGTGAAAAACATTTTTATCAAATATGCCGGCATCATGACCATTAAATTGGATACTCTACAAGCTAAATTGGCTTTGCTCAAAAGAAATGATTTAATGTCATACATCAGCTCTAATCCTCAAAGATTGATGTTGAGCACCTCTTTATTGGAGATGAGAATCGATTATCTCGGGAGTCTTTCCCTAGAAAATAAAACGATTATCTTCGAAAGTAAGAAGAGATTCTTTAAAAGACTTAAAGTTACCGAAGAAGAACTCCAAACCTATATAAAAGCGAGTACGTCGGCCATGTGATGCACTCGAACCTTAAAATGACCAAATGGCGTAAAAGTTCACTTTTAACTCTACCAAATTATTGACATTTACAGTTCTGTAGTTTATAATTTCTAATAGAGAGTAGAGGAGAACTAAATTATGAGTAAGAAAATGAATAAAAAAGGTTTTACATTGGTAGAGTTGTTAGCGGTCATCGTAATTTTGGCACTCATCATGGTTTTCGCAGTACCACAGATATTGAACGTCATGAATGATTCTAAAAAGAAAAACTTCCAATTATATGCCCAAAGATTTATGCAATCTGTAAGCGATTATTATCAATCAAAGGGTCTATTAAATGAACAAGACAAAATTACGACTAAGTATAACGGTAAAATATGCTTAAGGCCACAGGATATCGGAGTAACCGCTACGGGTAGTTACCAGTTATTCGTCGCCATTACGCCATCAGACCAAATCATCAACGGCGTAAACCAAACGGCATATAACATATATATGACCGACGGTTCATTCGCCTATAACGGAACCGATATGGTAACTGTCCAAACTAACTCAGGTGCAATTTCATCTAATCCAGATGACATCGCAGCTGCCCGTACAGCAATTGGACAATGCGTTGCGACAACGACGCCACCAGTTACACCTTAAGTAGAGCGAAGAGCTTTACTTTTTTTCTCTTTGCTCTTATAATTTTATCTAGAAAGAAGTGAAGTAGAGATGTTGATAATAGGTTCACACGTCAGTTTTAGTAAAAATCAAATGTTGGGTTGTGTCGAGGAGACTCTTTCCTATGGAGCCAATGCCTTTATGTTTTATACAGGTGCTCCCCAAAACACCGTCCGTTCTTCTATCGATGACTACAAGACGATAGAGGCATACAATCTCATGATGGAGCACGGTCTCAAGCTCGAACACGTCGTCGTCCATGCCCCTTATATCATAAATCTCGCGAACAATAAGGACCTCGAGAAATACCGTTTCAGCATCGACTTCTTAATCAAAGAGCTCGATAGATGCCGACTTTTAGGTATCAAAAACGTCGTATTGCATCCGGGAAGCGCTGTCGGATTGGATAGGGCAGATGCCTTAAAAAACATAATCTACGCCTTGAATATAGTATTAGATACGACCGACTCCGTCACCATCTGCTTAGAGACGATGGCCGGTAAAGGAACCGAACTCGGCGTCAACCTAGAAGAACTCAAGACCATCGTCGATGGCATCATCAAAAAGGATTTAATCGGCATCTGCTTAGACACCTGCCACTTAAACGACTCCGGAGTAGATATGAACGCAATCGACGCCTACTTAGACGAACTCGATAAAAAAATCGGCCTCGATAAAGTTAAAGTCGTCCACATAAACGACTCTAAAAATGCTCTTGGATCCCACAAAGACAGACACGAACTCATCGGTTATGGCACGATTGGCTTCGATACTATGCTTTCTATAATATATAACGAAAGACTTGCACACGTCCCTAAAATACTGGAGACGCCTTACATAGGACCGACTGAAGAATCCAAAGAGAGAATATATCCTCCATACAAATTTGAAATAGCGATGATTAAAGAGAAAAAATTCGACCCCGACCTAAAAGAGCACATCCGCTCTTATTACAAGCAACAGTAGTATTTTAAATATAATTGTGTTATAATAGGCCTCCATTAGGGGAGGTTTTTTAAATGATTGAAAAAATACTATTAGATTACGGTTTTACTCCAAAAGAGATAGAAGGCGTCAAAAAGGGAATCACGAGAAATCAGACTTCATCTTCCATACAACATTTCGAAGAAAATTCCATGTATTTAGAGAGTCTCGGCTTTACAAAGCGCAACGTGGCTCGCATCTGCTGTTCGACCGCGGCTATATTTGTCGTCTACAAGAGCCAACTCATAAAGAGATACGACTTTTTAAAGAGTTTAGGTTTTACCGACAAAGAAATACTGCTCATCTTCAAAAATTCGCCACGCATATTGGGTATGGCTAGAGAGACTGTAAATGACAAAATAAATACTCTATTAAAGATAGGCTTTACTATGGAGGGTATTCGCAAGATAGCAGTTAAAAAGTATAGCTTTATCTCTCTATCGAAAGAAAAGATTGAAGCTCTTTTGGAGTGGGCTCAAGCCCAAGGCTTAACCGACCGAGAAATAGTAAAAGTATTCTCATCAGCTCCTTGGCTATTCAGTTACTCTAAAAAGACTTGTGACCAAAAAATAGACTTCCTAAAGAGTCTCGGTTTCAATGCGGCTGAAATACACTCTATCCTATGCGTCTATCCGACGATTCTATCCTTAGACGGCAATAGAATCACTTCGCACCTAAATATTTTAAAGAGTAGGGACTTCACCGAAGAAGAGATAAAAAATATCGTCTTAAAATTCCCCGCGATATTCGGAATGCGCGCGAGCACTTTAGAGGAAAAGTTGGATTTTTATGAAAAGTATGGTTTTAACCACCAAATAAAAAAGAACCCAAAAGTCCTGATAGTCGGTATAAATCGCTTAAAAGCCCGCTACCAATACTTTATAAATGGTGGCTTCAATAGAGAAATATATATATTCATGGGTGAAAAATCGTTCCAACAGAGATTTGGTATCTCTTCCGAAGAACTCATGGTATCCTACTTAGAACCACAAAAATAATATCTAAATATAGCATATTGCGTCTAGTGATATGCTTTTATATTGAAAAATCTTTTTATTGATGTTAAAATTTATATAGAATAGACGAGGATATGATTGTATGAAAAAAACTGACAAAAGTATTATAAATTCATTTAATGTGAAATTAGCCTTTGTGCTAGTCATTACGATAGTCCTAAGTAGTACGCTTACTTATGGTTTCTTCTATGCTGGACGCGAACAGACTGGACAAAATGAATTGAACACGTCTTGCTTTAACGTAGCCTTTACTGAAGGCGAATCAATCGACTTAAAAAATGCCTTATCGATGAGCGATAAAAACGGACAAAATACGAAGCCATACACTTTTTCTATCGAAAACACGTGTGATTTAGAGACAACTTACCACGTCCTCGTCAACACGATTAAAAATGGCATAGCCGATAATCATATCAATATATCTTTAGATAAGGGCACACCTCGTACGTTATCCACCATATCTAAAAACACCGCGGACGTGAGTGCTGACTTCGGAGCTTCTTATGTTTTGACTACTGGCTCTCTCAAACAGGGCGAAAAGAAAACCTTCAACTTCCGCGCATGGATAAACGAAGCGACTACTTACGAAGATGTCCAAGGTAAAACGTGGTCCGCTGAGATAAAAGTCACCAGTACGGTTAAAGTAGTCGAGACCGTTGCCGACAAAATCATAAGCAATGTAAAAGCTGGCAATCCAGACTTCAGCGTTCCTGCAACTACCGACGAAGGCCTATACGCCTTAGAAGACGATTATGGAACTAGTTATTACTTTAGAGGTGCAGTTAACAACAATTATATCAAATACGGCAAAAATAAAGACGGTCAAGATATGTACTGGAGAATCGTCAGAATAAACGGCGATGGTTCACTACGTATCATCTACGATGGAACGCAAGCCTATGCCAACGGGACAGCAGATGATGCAAGATACGCTAAAGTAGGGCAGGTATGGAATACACAATATAACGATGCTAAATATGTCGGTTATATGTTCGGCGGAGCACAAGGAGAAGCAAGTACATCAAAAGAAGGAGCCCAAGCAAACGATACAAACAGCGAAGTTAAGATGGCAGTAGAAAATTGGTATAAAGAAAATATAGTAGACACAGGATATGGAAACAATGTAGTAGATGCCATATTCTGTAATGACAGAAGCACACCGGGTCAAGAAGCAACAGAATGGCCAAACGATACAGGACTAGGTTATGGAAAAAACGATACGGCGTATGGAGCAACGGTACGAACAGGAGCATGGAATAGTGCAACAGTAGCCCCTCAGCCAAAATTCACCTGCAATGTGAGGAACGATGCATTCACAGAAAATGAAAATGAAAAAGGAAATGGGAAATCGACATATCCAGTAGGCTTAATAACAGCAGATGAAATAATGGCAGCGGGTGGAAAATATGGAAAAAATAATAATCAATATTATTTATACAAATCATCAAATTATTATGGCTGGTCGCTCTCGCCTTATTTATGTCTCAGTAATGCTTTTGTGTTCATAATCTATACTAGTGGTAGCTTGGGCATTACGAATACTGGTCATACGAGCGGTGCCATTGCGCCTGTCATAAACCTCTCAGCCGAATACGTAAATACTTTGACGGGTGATGGAACTATGACCAATCCATACCGCGCACCCGGAGTAGAGGCTTAACATTTAAAAAGGATTGTAAAAATTTATAAAATATACTATAATTCTAATTAAGAGAACCGGCTAGATGACTAGCTGTGATTCTCATTTGCTGATGCACACAACTAGAACTCAAGTTCAAATTAAAATTAAAATTAAAATTCTAGTCGTGTGCTTTTCTAGTTGAATAAATTCTTGATAAGGATTAGATTGACTAGCTACTCCTTCTCCCCGAAACGTACACCCGGAGTAGAAGCTTAACACGACATTAAAAAAGCACGACTAGGACTCAAAGATTAAATTAAAATTCTAGCCGTGCGTTTTTATATCCCGAAATTTATATATATATCTACTTTAAATACTTATCCATCAATTTTTTAGCTAGTTCTTCTCCTTCTCGTGTTAAAGTAATCGATTTACCTTTACTGAAGTAAAGATAGTTCTCATCAGTTAGTTTATTGATTACATCAAAAGAATAACCTTTCCAACAAGTTTTAACTTTATCTTCCTTTATTTCGCCATTTTCATCTCTTGTGAATCCTTTTTCTTCCCATGAAGTTAAATACATAAGTAATAGAGTTAACTCTAGAACATTTTTTTCCATATATTTACTCCTAATCTATTTCATCTAAACTGTTTTTAGTTATACAAAATGCTGCATACAATGGAACGGATTTTATGTTGTTTTTAAATCCAAAATTTTTAGATGATAATCTTATACCGTATTTTGGGTTGAATTCCTTCATATAATTGTTTAAACTACTCGATTTAGTATGATTACTCGTCTTTAATTCTAAAGGTATGATTAGCCCCTTTTCAGTTTGCAAAAT
>CAZXXI010000025.1:0-12424 GCA_964644815.1 uncultured Muribaculaceae bacterium | reverse complement strand
CAAGGCTGTAACAGTTTAATGTCATTAGATGTAAGTAACTTCAACACTAATAGTGCAACCAGTATGTCTTCAATGTTCCAAGGCTGTAGCAAATTAACAACATTAGATGTAAGTACCTTCGATACAAGTAAAGTAACTAGTATGTTTTCTATGTTCCAAGGCTGTAACAGTTTAACGTCATTAGATGTAAGTAACTTCGATACGAGTAATGTAACTAATATGTCAGATGTGTTCCGTGGTTGTAGTAGTTTAATGGCATTAGATGTAAGTCATTTTGATACAAGTAAAGTAACTAGTATGTTTTCTATGTTCTATGACTGCAGAAATTTAACGTCATTAGATGTAAGCAATTTTGATACTAGTAAAGTAATTAATATGTCAGGTGTGTTCCGTGGTTGTAGTAGTTTAATGGCATTGGATGTAAGTCATTTTGATACAAGTAATGTGACTAATATGGATTCTATGTTCTACAACTGTAAAAAATTAACAACGCTAGATGTAAGCAATTTTAACACTAGCATTGTAATCAGAATGTCTTCAATGTTCTATGGCTGTAGCAGTTTAACGACTACTATAACTATTATGGGGACAAAGTGTACATCATATAATTATATGTTCTTGTTTGCAGCATCCAATAACAATGCCAAAATTACAGTTAATTATACAGCAGATGCAAGCTCATTAGTCGATGAGATGATCGCTACCAAGAGTACGAACTCTAATGTAGTTAAGGGAAGTCAAGAACAAGAGTATACCATAACTTTAAGTGGAACATCTGACGTCGCTTTGAGTAGTACAACTGGTTATCACTTTAAAGAAATAACGCTTACACCAATTGATACAAATAAAGTGATTTCATCATTCAAAATGAATGAAACACGGATAAAAGGTAATATATTTAAAATGCCGGCAAGTAATGTTACAATCAGCGATATTATATTAGTAGAAGCTACTATAATTGAATCAGAGCATAATCCATATCCAAATAAGCTCAATAACCAAGAGTACTTCAATGAGACATTTGAAGGAGCAACTTCGTTAACTGTAACCTTAGAATATCAGACAGAAAGTACATCTTTTGATTATATATATTTGTACGATAAAGATGATAAGCAGTATGGTAAATATGGAGGAAAGACTTTGACTACTGAGACTATAGAAATACCTGGAGATACTCTTAGAATTACGTTTAGGACGGATGGTTCAGGTAATAATTATTATGGTTTTAAAGCCACTATAATACCTAATTATTAATACGAAGAGATTAGTTTGCTAGTCTCTTTTTAGGTGGCTATTTGGTGAAATTTTAGAGAAATATAGTAAAAAAAATTGATTTATTGTAAAAAAGTATGTAAAATTAGGTTAGAAGGGAGATATGGTTATGGAAAAGAGAAAAAAATTGATTATAGGAGTGTTGGTGTTGATAATTTTGTTCATACCAATCGTAATAGATGGGTTGAGCAATTCTATCTTAAAGACAATCGAATATAAGGATTTGACTGAGAAGAGAACTGAGACTAGAAACTTCGAGGTAGCAGTCGTCTATATCGCACCTGGTTCTGATGACGATGTCAAAGAGCAGAAACAAGTCGTAAAAGACATAGCTAGCGAGTATAAGACTTCTACTAATAAAGATATCGGAGTTTATTACATGGACTACGATAAGATGACGATAAACGATAGAACTTCTATTTTTGATGATAGCAACGAGAAAACAGGATATATGTTCTTAGTAAATGGCGAGACAACAAAAATCTTCGATAAAGCTTTGAACAAAGAAGAGCTAAACAATTATATCAAGTTCTATTCAAATAACATGGAAGGCAAAGACATACCAGCAGAGATGAAGAAATTCAACGTAGCAGAGAACGCTAAAGCATTCCAAAAAGTCATCAAACGTAAAAACGATATTACGATGGTAGTCTTTGGACGAGACACATGTTTCTATTGTAATCAGTTCAAAATCGTGTACAATACTGTCGCAGAAGAATATGATATAAAGGACATCTATTATTTCGATTCTGATGGTTATGATAAGAAAGAATATGAAAAAGTCATGAATTTAGGTTTGAAGATTCCAGCATCTTGTAGCAAGACTAAAGAAGAACTAGACCTAAAAGAAGGATTCGATACACCATTAACGCTATTTACTAAAAATGGTAAAGTTATAGATTGTATCAGTGAATATAGTAACAAATCTAGTTTAGTAACAAAACTTAAGACTGTTGGAATGATAGGTTCTAATTAAGAAGGAGAGAATAAATATGGAGTCAGTTTATAATCAAGTGATGACTTTTAAGAGAAAGTATCCAAACACGATTACACATCACAGATTGAAAAAGCATGCTAAGATTATCGAGATGCATTTGAATCCGGGTGAGGTAGTAAATTATGCCTTTGCGGCCCAAAAAAATGCTAAGACGGGAGATTTCTTCGAGACTTGCGTCGTAGCAATTACCAACGAGCGCATGCTCATAGGCCAGAAGAGGGTACTTTTCGGTTATTTCTTGAGTGCAGTTACTCCAGAATTGTATAACGATATGCAAGTGAGGTCTGGCATCATTTGGGGCGCCGTCACTATCGATACAGTGAAAGAACTCATCGAGCTATCGAACATAGATAAAAAAGCTCTTCCAGAAATAGAGACTCGCGTTTCTGAGTTTATGATGGAAGGAAAAAAGAGACTTATGAGAAATAGCGATTCTGAATGATAGAATCGTTTTTCTTTAGCAGTAGGAAGGTGTCGTATGAAGAAGAAAAGAAGAGTGGTAGCTCTCGTCGCCGTTTTTGTCGTCGTCATAGCTATAATCGTTTGGTGGAAGAGTCCCAAGAATTATAAGAAGAGTTATATGGCGGGAGAACTCATAGAAGAGAGTTATGATAAGAAAAAGGGAGTATATACTTTTTCGTTCCAAAAAGAAGGTATGGAGCACGTTTTATCCGTAAAAAGCGATTATATAGATAAAAGGAAACTTATCGGTGAGATGGATTTTAGTAAAAGCGAAGAGGGAGATGCATTTTGTATATGGCTTAAAAGTGAATATTTGAACACCTATCCACTCTGTTATGAAAATGGCAACTCAGTGGACTATGAGCTTTCTTCGGTAACTACTTCTTTTGAAAGGGAAGAAAAGAAAGATAATAAGTCCGAGTATAAGAATATAACCATATATGGCAATGAAGAGAAGAGTTATCTCGTATGGAATCATAAGGGATACTATTATATTGCTGGGGATAAAAGAGAAGAAATAAATCTTTTAGAGCACGAATCCTACTATAACTCTTTGGCGGTGCAGGTGGGAAGATATGTCTTAACTCCCAATTATGACGAAGACTATACTTTTAAAACTTTCTTTGTGACGAATATGAAAAATGGTAAAACTAAAAAGATGACTTCTGAAGAAGAGATAAGCTTTAATTCCTATTACTTAGGCGTAAAAGATGGCATTGTCTATATGGTAGATAGAAAAAGTAAAAAAGAGTACGCTATAAATCCTCAGAAGAGAAAGATAGAAGTCGTCGATAAAAACGGCATAGGCAAAGTGTACGACGGCGAATGGGGTGAAGTAAGCATGACTAAACTCGTCGGTAGCGATTATGCATTTGCAAGTGGAGAAGATTTTATCTATGAAATAGAGGATGGTTTGTTGTATATGACGCCGTCAAACTCTAAAACCAAAATGCGAGTAAGCGGGTTAAATCCTTCCAAAATCGTCGGCATCAGAGGCGATGAAGTCTTTTATCTAGTGGGAAGTAAACTCTATGACTATACTCCTTATAAGGGAGAGAGATGCCTAATGGAATACTCGGAATTCGATTTCAACGATGTAAATTCAGTTTTCATCTATTAACATTATTCAGCTTTTAACATACTCTATAAATGGGAGTGGTTAAGATGTATAGCGTATATAAAGTATTGGGCAATGAGTCTTTAGATGACATAGCTCAGAAATTTTTTACTACTGTTGAAAACTTGCAAGAAATCAACAATTCTAAATTGGAGGAATTGAGAGCGGCAGATGAGATTATCGTGCCGGAAACTTCGCGGAAATATTTCGAATACTATCGCGTTCAGAAAGGCGATAGCATATATGCGATTGCTAGAAGATATAATATTAATCCCGAGCTTTTGACGACTTTGAATGGATTAAATGATGCCGACTATATATATCCAAATCAAGTTATTCTCATACCGAAAGCTAATTACAGCTACTATATAACGAAAGATGGAGATACGTTGGATAGTGTTACTAATATTTTGGGAGTATCGAGAGATAAATTTTTGAAGGAGAACGATATCATATATCTATTAGCGGGACAATTGCTCGTAAAGGAGAAATAGTTAAACAGGAGTTATACTCTTGTTTTTCTTTGAGATAGGTGAAAGGAAGAAATTGCTTTTAGACGATTTATTATTTATAATAGATGTATGTATAAATCGCAGATGGGAAAGGCGAGTGTCATGAGAGATTTTTTTAAAGTTTTATATGTCGATAAAAAAGAAGAGTATTATAAAAAGTTGAATGAGTATTTAGACGAGCATACCAAGAAGTTTATAGTTACCGCGAATCCTGAGACTTTTATGAAGGCTAGAACTGACGAAGAGTTAAGAGGAATAATTTTGGATAGAGATAATGATATAATTCCGGATGGCATTGCGATAGTTAAAGGAGCGCACATTTTAGGAATGAAAGTGAGTGAGCGCATTACGGGAATAGATACGTCTTTAGAACTTCTAAGATTGCTCTCTAAAAAGAAGGGAACTCTCTATCTATTCGGAGCGAGCAAAGAGGTCGTAGAAAAGACGGTTGAAGTGATAAAAAGAGACTATAAAGATATAGACATTTTGGGCTATACGGACGGATATGTCGAAGATAAGGAAGAAGCGTTTGAAAAGATAGTAAAGATGCAACCGGACGTCTGTCTAGTCGCTTTGGGGATTCCAAAGCAAGAGAAATTGATAGGCAAGTACATGAGTAAGGTCAAAAAGGGAATATATATGGGCGTAGGTGGAACTTTCGACGTGCTGTCGGGCGAAAAGAAAAGAGCACCGAAGATATTTATAAAGCTAAATTTGGAGTGGTTTTATAGGCTCATAAAAGAGCCTAAGCGCATCAAGAGATTTTACGATAATAACATAAAGTTTTTAATAGAGGTTTTTAAGATTAAAATTAAGAAATAATCGATTAAAAGGGATGTGGATATTAAATTGGAGTGTTCGTATTTCTTTTTTTTTCGAGTTATGTTATTATATAAGCGGTGAAATTATGAGAAAAATTTTAACGCTTGTAATCGACGGAATAGGAGAGAGCGCCAATATCGAGGGTAATGCTTTGAAGGCTGCTCATATGCCCAATTACCAAAATATATTAGAAAACAATCCCCATTCACTATTGGAAGCTTCGGGAGAAGCTGTGGGAATGCGAGAGGGAACGCCAGGAAATGCCGAGATAGGCTATAAGACTTTGGCAGCTGGACAAATCATTCGACAGCGCAGTTCATTCATGAACGAGTTTGTGGATATCGATTCGCTCGCGACCAATCCGAGCTTGAAAGAGGCTTTAGAACAGGCTAAAAAAAAGAGAAGTACGATTCACGTCATCGGCCTCATGAGCGATGGAGGGAGAAGCTCTAATATAAAGGATACTGTTAAGATAATCGAATTTTTAAAGAAGAGAGATGTCAAGGTGGTAATCGATGTCATCGCCGACGGGAAAGATGTCGAAGCGAAGAGTCTTTTGGATTACATTGCCATACTTGAAAAGACGGATGTTCCCATTGCAACGATATGCGGAAGATATTATGCGATGGACGATGAAAACAAATGGGACAGGACAAAGATTTATTACGATTTGATTCGCAACGGGGTAGGACTAAAGATAAAAGAGATACCTCTTGCTTTAAAAAACTGCTATATGAGAGATATAACGGATGAATTTTTGCCACCTATAATAGTCGAAGATGGTCGCCAATTGAAAAATAACGACGTCATCATCTGGACAAACTATGAAACGGAGAGTTCAAAAGAAATTTTACTTGCACTAACCAATCCGGATGAAGTAAGCGAGTTCGAGACAGTTGCGGTTAACAATTTGAAAGTGCTGATGATGTATACAGCAGACCCAAAGATAAAGGCGACAGCTCTAATCGAAGAGGAAGACGATATGGCTAATAGTCTCGGCGTATATCTTGGTAAACTGCAAGTTACTCAAGCTAGGGTTGCTCTCGAGGCCAGTTATGACTATGTGACGTATTATTTCAACGGAGAGACCGAAGATAAGATTCCGAAATGCAATAATTATCTAGTAGAAGTACCTAAAATAGAGACGGACCGCCAAAGTGAATTGGGGGCAGCAGCTCTTACGAAGCAGGTCATCAGATGCATGGAAAAGGATACCGATTTCATCTTGGCGAGTATAGATATCGTCGATGAAGCAGGTCACAATGGCGATTACGAAGAGGCTGTTAAGAGGCTCGAATTTGTCGATGAGTGTTTAGGACGCATCATGGAGAGTGCAGCGATGAACTTCTATACGGTAGTCATAACGAGCACGCATGGCAATATAGAAGAGATGTATCGCGAGGAAAATAAAACGGCGACGACGAACACTGTCAACAGAGTGCCGTTTATCATAACTGACCCCAAACTCGACCTCAAAGACGGTTCGCTTAAAGATGTTGCTCCAACACTGTTGACATATATGGATATCAGCATACCAGATTCGATGAAGAAGAGCAAAATATTGATAAAATAGAAAAGAGGAAGTGTAAATATGACATATAAAGAATTGGCAGATTTGATTTTGCCGAATATTACAAAGACGATAGAGGATTACGAGAAAGAATATCCCGAAAGAGATTTGCCAGAAGGAGCTAAAGTAGTAAGATTTGCTCCTAGCCCTACGGGATTTATGCACATAGGAAATATGATGAGTGCTACTATAAACTATGTATTGGCCAAGAAGAGTAAAGGAGTATTCTATTTGCGAAACGAGGATACCGACCAAGCGCGTACGGTAGAGGGAGCAGTGGACTTCATTCACGAGACGTTGAAGCATTATGGTATCTATCCCGACGAGTACGAATATAACGGTCAAATCGTCGGAAATTATGGTCCTTATATACAGAGCGAGCGTAAAGAAATATATCAAGCTTTTGTAAAACACTTGATATCTATTGGACGCGCGTATCCGTGTTTTATGAGTAAAGAGGAAGCCGACGAAATCAGAGAAAATCAAGCTGCAGCGAAAAAGAGAATAGGTATATATGGAAGGTATGCCAGATTTAGAAATCTCTCTCCAGAAGAAGCTAGTGAGAGAATAAAAGCGGGTGAACCGTATGTAATCCGTTTCAAATCAGAAGGAGATTTCGATAAGAAGTTCGTATTCGAAGAACAGAATAAGGGCAAGATGGAGTTCCCCGAAAACGATATAGACTTTCCAATCATGAAAAGTGACGACATGCTTCCTACTTATCACTTCGCCCATCTCGTCGACGACCACTTGATGAGAACGACTCATGTCGTTCGCGGAGAAGAATGGATTTCTAGCGTTCCTTTCCATTATGAACTGTTTAAGACGTTTGGTTATGAACTGCCAAAATATATCCACAATTCTTTAATCCTCAAAAAAGATGGAGATACGATTAGAAAAATCAGCAAGAGAAAAGATCCAGAGGCCCTCATGTTTTATTACACAGAGAAGGGTTATCCACCACTTGCAGTTGTCGAAGCAGTTATGACCATTGCTAATTCTAATTATGAGGAGTGGAGGATGGGTCATCCGGATGCACCTTTCTATGAATTCGACTTCAATCCTAAAAAGATGAGTTCGTCAGGAGCACTCTTCGATTTGGACAAGCTGGACAACATTTCCAAAAACATCATATCTAAGATGAGCGCGAAAGAGTTATACGAAAAAGTACACGAATGGGCTAAGAAATATGACGAAGAGTTCTATCGCATAATCGATGAGAATAGAGAATATGTCACTTCTATTTTGAATATCGAACGCGAACAGAAAAAGCCGCGCAAAGATTTTGCTCATTACTCAGAAATAAAGGGCAAGATATGGTATATGTTCGATGAGCTTTGGAATGCTGCAGATAAAGAATACGAGTTTCAAACTATAAGCGATAAAGCAGAAGTTAAAAAGATAGCTACTAAGTATTTGGAAGAGTATTATTCGGTAGATGACGATAAGGATACTTGGTTCGATAAAATCAAGACTTTAGCGGAGGAGTTCGGCTTTGCAAGAGAGGTTAAAGCTTATAAAGAAAATCCGAGTCTTTATAAGGGTCACGTCGGAGACGTTTCGACAGCACTTCGCATCGCCATAACTAAAGAGTCTATGACGCCTGATTTGTACGAAATAATGCGCCTTTTGGGCAAAGACAAGATGTTAAATAGAGTAAAAAGTATATAAGAGAGGCTTTTCTTAAAGTCTCTTTTTAATTTGTCGAAAGTAGGTGCCATTTCTACAATTTTGTGCTATTATATTAGTAGAATGGAGAAGGAGTAAAGTTATTATGACAAATGATGAAAATGACATTTTAAACGGTCAATCCGGAGGGACTAGTTCGAATGAATCTATCGACAACGATTTAACCGGAAAAGTAAATTTGGCTGGAGAGCCACCAATAAAGATTAAGGAGACAACTAGTGAAGCAGAGGCGCCGACACCAGTAAACAGTTCTAGCGCACCTTCGGGAATGGGTAGAGAACCAGAAAATAAGAAGAAAATACCCATTTTAGCTATAGTGGTGTTAGTAGCTCTCGTCGTGGGGGTATTTGCAGTCTATAAAATATATCGTGGATTAAGTGAAAATCCGACCGATATCATCAAGAAAGTAATAGACAACACTTACGAAGAGTTCAGCAGCAATTTAAAGAAAGTCGATGAGCAAAAGGGCGATATAGATATAATGTTGGAGCCTGTGAAAATCAAAGGCGAGTTGGAGTTCAACGATAAGAGTTATGAAGGCTTGGATAAAGAGAAAGTGACCTTTGAATTGGGGTTAGATTATAAGAATAAGCTTGCATCAGGTATGGGCAGTGTGTTAAGAGATGGAACTAGTCTGGGAGATGCTGCAATCTATTTAAAAGATGATAAATTGTATATGAAGAGCAATACTTTCTTCGACAATATTTATCTCATAGGAGAACAGAGATTCGATGAATTATTCGATTTCTCAGATTTAGTGGAGATTAACGACGAAGAATTGCCAAGTGTAGAGGATATAGATTACGTCGTAAAAGAGTTTAAGGACATCTTAGTAAATTCCTTGGATAGCAAAAAGATGATTAAGGATAAAGTTAGTATCGACATAAACGGTAAGACAGTTTCTGTCGATAAGATTACTTATAAAATCGATGCCGAATCGACTAAAAATCTGGCTAATGCTCTAATCGACAATACGGTAAAGAATGCGAGTTTAATAAAGAAGCTTGCTGAAATGACGGGTGCAAGCGAGGATGAAATAAAAAATAGTCTAAATGAAAGCAAAGTAGAAGATACGTCCGATTTAGAAGATATAGACAGCGACTTTGTCATATATACGAAGGGTATCAAGCGTACGGTCGTAGGCTTGGAATTAACTAGCAGTGAAGGAAAGATAGTCTATTCGAACTATGAAGACGATATGAAAATAGTCATCGAAATGGAAGGTTTCAAAGTAGAAGTCAATTCTGTGAAAAAGAAAGAGACATACGAAATTGAGGCATTGTACAATGGACAGAAAGTAGCAAGTTTGACTGTTCGCGAAGCAAATGAGAGCAAGATAGACTTGGACTACGATATAAATATAGAAGGCGTCCGAGCGAAAGGGCTTTTGAAGATTGCTTTCAACAACGTAGATTCTAAGAAGGCAGATGGAGGAATTCGCTTTACTTTAGATGGAGAAGCGGATGGCGAAGAGTTCGGCTATTCACTCGACCTATCTTTTGATTTGGTAGGTGGAGAAGAGCTAGAGGATATCGATACGAGAAGTGCTTTAGAAGACTTTACTCAAGAGGACACAGTTAAGATGTCTCAAAAGATGGTCGAATTTAGCGGTTCCAGTTTGTATAAATATTTTGCGGGAAGCATCGAAGATGAAACGATGGGGGATTATCCCTTCGATGACTATGATATGTGATTAAAAAGTGAGGCGAAAGCTTTGCTTTTTTTTCTTTTTCTCTTGAAATGACCGGTTTATAAATAGTATAATTATGTTAGGAGTGAATAGATAATGAATAAAGAGATTATAGATAAATTGAGTCAGGATATAGGGATTAAAACGAGCCAAATAGAGGCCGTTTTAAATCTCTTGGGAGAAGGAGCAACGATACCTTTTATTGCGCGCTATCGGAAGGAAATGACAGGCAATTTGGACGAAGTCAAGATAAAAGAGATAAGCGATGTGTATAATTATCAATTGAATCTGGCCGAAAAGAAGGAAAATACGATTAAACTCATCGATGAGAAGGGAATGCTCACGGAAGATGTGAGAGCTGCTATTATGGCGGCGACTAAGCTCGTCGAAGTAGATGAGATATATAAACCGTTCAAAGAGGGTAAGAAGACGAAAGCGAGTATAGCAATCGAGATGGGTTTAGAACCGCTTGCTAAAATAATCATGAGTTTTCCTATGAAGGGAACGATGGAAGAATTGACTTCTAAATACGATATGGAAATGGACGAAGCTATTCAAAATGCCGAATATATCATCAGCGAGTGGATTGCTAACAATACTTATTACAAAAACTCGACTAAGAATTATATCTTCAACACGGGAACTATAGTGACCAAAAAGAAGAAAGATGCCAAAGACGAAATGGCAGTGTACGAGATGTACTACGAGTTTTCGGATAGAATAAAGTTTATCAAAAATTATCGCGTTTTAGCTTTAAACCGTGGAGAGAAGGAAAAGGTGCTCTCAGTAAAATTGGAATACGATAACGACGAAATTTACAATTATTTAAGGAGTAAAATAGTTAAAAATGAGAAATCTTTCGTCGTGCCTTATGTAGAAGAGGCTTTGAAGGACTCTCTTAAAAGATTGATGCTTCCGAGTATAGAAAGACTCATCAGGAGCGATTTGACGGAAGTAGCTGAAGCTAGTGCAATAGATACGTTTAGCACTAATTTAGAAAATATGCTCATGACTTCACCTATAAAGGGTTCGCGCGTATTGGGATTTGACCCGGCCTTTAGAACGGGATGTAAGTTAGCCGTGTTGGATGAAAGTGGCAGCGTTTTGGCGATAGAAGTCATCTATCCGAACGAACCGGTTAAAGATTATGAAGGTTCTAAGAAGAAAGTATTGGATTTGATAGACAAGTATAAGATAGATTTGATAGCCATCGGAAATGGTACGGCGAGTAGAGAATCACAGGAGTTCGTCGCCGATGTCATTAAGGGAACGGACACTAAATATACGGTCGTCAGCGAAGCCGGTGCCAGCGTCTATTCTGCTAGTAAAGAGGCTATTAAGGAATTTCCAGACTTGACGGTAGAAAAGAGAAGCGCTATTTCGATAGGAAGAAGGCTGCAGGATCCGTTGAGCGAACTGATTAAAATCGACCCTAAGAGTATAGGGGTAGGCGAATATCAACACGACGTCAATCAAAAAGAATTATCAAATGCTTTAAACTTTACGGTCATGAAGGTCGTCAACGAAGTAGGAGTAAATATAAATACAGCAAGCCCTAATATCTTGAGTTATGTTTCGGGACTCACTAATGCTGTCATTAAGAAGTTGGTAGATTATAAGAGCAAACATAAGATTGAGAATAGAGAAGAACTTAAGAAGGCGGGACTCAAAGATAAGGCCTACGAGCAAGCTATCGGATTTTTGAGAATACCAGATGGAACTAATCCTTTGGATAGAACGAGAATCCATCCGGAGAGTTATGATGCCGTGCATAAAATTTTGGAAGAAATGAATTTGGATTTAGGCAACTTCGGTAAAGATGAGTTCAATGCAGCTTTGGATAAAGCTAATGTCAAAGATTTGAGTACTAAAATCGGAGCAGATGAATATACTATAAAAGATATACTCGATGAACTCAAGCATCCCGGTAAAGACATAAGAGAGGATATCAATACACCGGTATTTAGAAGCGATGTCTTAGATATTAAGGATTTAAAACCCGGTATGAAGTTATCTGGTACGGTCAGAAATGTCACATCGTTCGGCGCTTTTATCGATATAGGTCTTCACGACGACGGTTTTGTACACATAAGTAAGATGAGCAAGAGTTTCGTTAAGAATCCTAACGATGTAGTAAGTGCAGGGGACGTGGTGGATTGTTATGTTTTAGAAGTCATAGAAAATAAGAATAAGGTTTCTCTTACTCTCGTAAATGAGTAAAAAATTGTTGCAAAAAGTAAAAAAGTAGGCTATAATCTATATTGTCTACTTGATTTATGCGGGTGTAGTTTAA
>CAZXXI010000024.1:0-12511 GCA_964644815.1 uncultured Muribaculaceae bacterium | reverse complement strand
CTACTTTGGCGATGAGCATGTTAGGGCCGATGCCGGCGGTGCTCAAAAGACCGGTTTCTTTTTTAATCGTTTCCATTATCTTTTTCGCGAGGTCGTAATCACTTAAATTGTACATCTTTAAGTAATCGGTGACGTCGAGAAAGCATTCGTCGATGGAATAGACGTGGATGTCTTCGGGACTCACGAATCGTTTATAGATTTCGACGACTTTTTTACTATATTCGACGTACAGTTTCATCCGCGGAGGAACGGTTTGATATTTTATCTTAGAAGGTATTTCGTAGATGCGCGTGCGAGAAGCGATGCCAAGTGTTTTCATGTAGGGAGTAATAGCTAGAGTAATCGCTCCGTTTCTGTTCGGCTCTGCGACGACAAGAGGAGTCGTTAGGGGATCGAGATGTCGTTCGACGCATTCGCAAGTGGCGAAGAAAGATTTCATATCGATGACGATGATGTTGCGACGAGGCAATTGGGAATAATCTATCACGTTTTTCTCCTCCCTTCATAATTATTATAATCTTTCGGAGGACATTTATCAATTTACAAAAGCGATAAAAAAATGACTCCAATAGATTTGAGAAAGACAAGCGTTTATGGTATCATTATTAGGAGGGATGTGAGGACGATGTTTGCAGAAGTTTTAATCGAATATAGAGTTAAAAGTTTGGATAGAAGCTTTACATATGCCGTCCCCGAATCTTTACGAGATATCATCAAAGTAGGCATGAAAGTAAGCGTGCCTTTTGGACAAGGCGACTCGCTCATAAATGGGTTCGTGACGAAGATAAAAAGCGGTTCGGAACTCATGAATTTGAAGTCTATAGTCGACGTGACCGATAGAGAACTCGTGCTAAACGAAGAACTCTTAGAACTCGGCAAATACGTAAGAGATACGACTCTTTGTACTCTCATCAGCGCCTATCAGACGATGTTGCCCTCCAGTTTGAAGATTAAGACGCAGAAAGCTAACTACGAGAAACAGACGGTTTATATAAAGCTCAAAATGTCGCGCGAGTTCGTGATGAGCTACATCGAAGAAGTAAGAGGTAAAAACCAGTTGGAGATACTAAAAGCCCTTTTAGAAAACGAAAAGGTACTTAAAAGCGATTTCAGTTCCGCGAGCGTCAAGTCTTTAATCGAGAAGGGTGTAGTCGAAGAAGAAAAAGTTGCAACATATAGAATAGATAAGGAAGAGGCTCGGACGGAGAAAAAGTTTTCTTTGACCGAAGACCAAAAGAGAGTGTACGACGAAGTGAGCAGTCATCTAGGCGAAGATAAGACTTATCTTTTACACGGCGTGACCGGTTCTGGAAAGACGGAAGTGTACCTCAATCTAATCGAAAAAGTGGTAGGCGAAGGCAGAAGTGCAATTATGCTCGTGCCGGAGATAACTCTGAGTACCCAAATCGTCAACAATTTCTATAAGAGGTTCGGAAATGATGTCGCGATACTGCACAGTTCTTTGTCGGCTGGTGAGAAGTACGACGAATATTTGAAAATCTTTAGGGGAGATGCTCACATCGTAGTCGGGACTAGAAGTGCGATATTCGCGCCCGTCCAAAATTTAGGCATCATCATCATCGATGAGGAACAGAGCGAATCGTATAAACAGGATAACACTCCGCGCTACAACGCGATAGACGTGGCAAAATGGCGAAGCGAGTACAATAAGGTGCCACTCGTGTTGGGAAGTGCGACGCCGACTTATGAAACTTACGCGCGAGCTTTAAAAGGAGTCTATAACCTTTTGGTATTACCAAAAAGGATTAACGACGCCAAGTTACCGGTCGTCGAAGTCGTCGATATGGCGGTGGAAGCTAAGAAGCGCAACATGATAATAAGTGATGACTTGAAGGTTAAGATACAGGACAGACTCGATAGAGGAGAACAGACGATACTCCTTTTGAATAGGAGGGGGTATGGTACGCTCGTCGCCTGTCAAGAGTGCGGATATACTTTCAAGTGCCCAAACTGCGATATTACGTTGACATATCATAAGAGTTCGAACGCCTTGAGGTGTCACTACTGCGGTTACTTCATCAAAAAGCCCATCAAGTGTCCGGAGTGCAAGGGCGAGGCGATAAGAGAGACGGGACTTGGGACGGAGAAGTTGGAACTGGAGCTCGGTAAACTCTATCCTGCGGCAAGGATTGTCAGGATGGATGCCGATACGACTTCGCGCAAGGGAAGCCACGAGAAGATCATCGAGGCCTTTAAAAATGAGGAATACGATATACTTTTAGGTACGCAGATGATAAGCAAGGGCTTAGACTTTCCTAAGGTAACTCTCGTCGGAGTCATAAGTGCCGATGCCTCTTTGAACATACCCGATTTTCGAAGTGGAGAAAGAGCCTATGCCCTTTTGAGCCAGGTTGCCGGGCGGGCGGGCCGTTCGGGGTTAGCAAGCGAAGTCGTCATTCAGACTTACAATCCCGACAATTTTACGATAAAGATGGTCGAACTCGGCAGCTACTTGAAAAATTATCAATATGAGATGAGCATAAGGAAGAAGCTCAAATATCCTCCATATTATTATTTAGTCGGCATAAAGATATGCAGTAGAGTCTACGAAGACGCCTCGCTTGAAGCGACGAAGGTGTATAACCACTTGAAAGCGAATTTAAAAAATGAAACCATCATTTTAGGACCGACGACCGCGGGAGTATTTAGGGTCAAGAATATATATAGGTTTCAGATAGTGATAAAGTATCGGTTCGACGACGAACTCACGAGGACTCTAAGAGAGATAGATGAGATGTATATAGACCACAAGACGGTCTATTTAGAAGTCGATATGAATCCATACTACATATGAGAAGGAAGTGTTAATAGATGGACATAGATAGAATAGAACTGACACGCGAGCTCGAACACCTCGAGGATACTAAAGAGGTCATAAGAAAGATAATCGCGAAGAAAAGCGTCGATATCGAAGAATATAAGAGCGATATCGTCAACAGAAAAAAGTTTTTATGGGACAATAAACACGAAATAAAAGATTCCGACTTGAACTCTTACATGGACGAAGAGGATTTGAACGTAGATATATTGAACAAAGATATCGTCAAGGTATATAAATTGTATAGGAGTTTAGAGACGCCATATTTCAGTCGGATTGACTTTAAAAGTGGAGATGATATCGATACCTTTTATATAGGTTTAACCGGCATCGATAAAGATTATGAACCGGTAGTCTACGATTGGAGAGCGAACGTGGCCAATCTTTATTATAACTATGGCGTCGGCAAGAGTTCATATGAAGTAGATGATGGCATCGTCGAAGGAGAGACTGTTCGCAAACGCCAGTTCGAGATAAAGATGGGAGAGCTCAAAAAAGTGTACGACAGCGAACTCGATTCGCACGATGAGATGCTCGAAGCAGTTTTGGCGAACAATACGAGCGAACAGATGAAAAACATTGTCGCCACTATCCAAAGAGAACAAAACGAAATAATTAGGTATAATGGGACAAATACTCTGATAGTAGAAGGAGTTGCGGGAAGTGGTAAGACGAGCGTGGCACTCCACCGCATCGCCTATCTTTTGTATAACCAGAAGGGTATAACGAATAAAAACATCTTGATATTCTCGCCGAGCGATGTATTTACGAGGTATATTTCGAACGTGTTACCGGAGCTGGGCGAAGAAAACGTCATGTCGGCTACCTTTCACGAATTTGCGAAGAAATATATAAAGGGCAAGAGAATAGAGTCTTTGAGCGAGTTCATAGAGAGGTATTATGAAAGTGATAGCAAAGAGGAGTTCGGTTCTGTCGAGGAGAAGCTAGATGGCACTTTGAAAAAAGAGATAGATGACTATTTGAAGAAATACTTCGCCGAGAAGAAGTTTACTAAGAAGATAGGGCTCAAAAAAGAGTTTATTCGAAGTGAAGAATTAAATGGGATTAAAGAAAAGTTAGCCGATAAGCTCTCCATAAGCGATAAGATGCAGCTCATGAGCGAAGAGTTGTGCGCACGCTTTAAAATAGACGAAGGTAAAAATGCCGAGAGACTGTGCGACAACTTGTATAAAGTACTAGACATCGGCAAAGACCCCGTTTTGCTCTATGAAGAGTTCAGTGGCATACAAATCGGGGATGTGGTAAACTACGAAGACATATTCGGCATATTATATATATATTTCGAGGTCGTCGGCTATCCAAGTTTTGGCCATATAAAATTCGTCGTCATCGACGAAGCTCAGGACTACACGCTTTGGCAATTCGAATTTTTGAAGAAGATTTTTACGCGCGCTACATTTACCATTTTGGGAGATAAGAACCAGCGCATAAATCCATTTTTGAAGTACGGGTCGTTAGAAGAGATAACGAAAATATTTAAAGATTCGAAATATAAATTTTTAAAAAACACTTATCGTTCGAGCAAGGAGATAATCGAATACTCGAATCGCATATTGGGGTTAGAGAACATCAATTCTATTAGACCTTCTAATGGGATAGAGGTCGCTTTCTGTAAGGGTGAAGAGTTAGACGATACGATACGCATGTACAAAGAGATGGGTTATGAACGCATCGCCGTCATCACGAAGACGAAAGAAGAAATAGCTAGTCTTTCTGCGATAGTTCACGAAGAGGCTATATTTATGCCGGTGTACTTGGCCAAGGGATTGGAGTTCGATGCCGTCATCGTATATACGAGTGAAGAAACCGGCTATAAAGAAGATGAGAGAAATCTTTTGTACGTCGCGGTGACGAGGGCACTCCATGCTTTAAGCGTGTATAACCAAAAATAAAATGCTTTACATTGCTTTAACACTATTTTATACTAAAACCGAGAGGAAGATAATACATGAAACAGGAATATAGCAAAAATTTTGAAACTTTAGTTCAAAGATTAGAAATAGAATTTGAAAAAAGTGATAGAAGTGGAATATATGGAGAAACGCAAAGAAGGCTTGCATACAATTCAAATCGCATAGAGGGCAGCACGCTTTCTTATAATCAAACAGCATCTATTTTTGAAACTGGTACGATAGCAAGCACTGAAGAATTGATAAAAACGAAGGATATAGAAGAGATGAATGGGCACTTTCTCATGTTCAATAATATGCTTAAAAACTTCCGCAAGCCATTGAGTGAAAAAATGATAAAAAGCTTTCATTATGATTTAAAATTTGGAGTATTTGAAGATAAGGCAAATGGCTATCCAGTGGGAGAGTATAAAAATAGAGGAAATAGAGTTTCGGATATCGAAACAAGCACACCAGAAGAGGTTACAGCTAAAATGCAAGCACTATTAGAGTGGTACACAAATAAAGAAACTATTGAGTTAAAAGATATTGCTAAATTTCATTCTGAATATGAAAAGATTCATCCTTTTCAAGATGGCAATGGCAGAACAGGTAGAATCATAATGTTTAAAGAGTGCCTTAGAAATGGAATATTTCCCTTTATTATCGAAGATGAAAAGAAGGGAAAATATTATGATGTTCTAAATAGAAGTCAAAAGGGCAATCTTGAACCTCTAGTCGATTTTCTAAAAGAAGAACAAGAAATATATTATAATAATGTTCGCGATTTATTAGAAGAACAAAAATAAAAACGATATTTAAGGGAGAAAAAAATATCTTTTGTCGAAAGAGTATCCAAAGATGCTCTTTTTTGATAACCTAAACTAGGTGAACGATATGATAAATTATGTAATAGAAGAACAGAGTACTACCGAACGTTTTACGGATGGACACGAACACTCTTTGGACTCAAATATGAGAACGCAGGCGAGGGGAGATGTAAATTTTTAAATTTTTTAGCAATTTTAGTTGACAAGTGCTAATCAAAAGCATATAATGTTTTTAGCACTGGATGATTAGAAGTGCTAAAAGAGGTTTGATTATGAACGAAAGACAGACACAATTATTAAAAGAGATAGTCGAGTCTTATGTCAAAGATGCTAGACCGGTCGGCTCGAAAGCTCTCGTCGATAAACTGGGTTGTTCTAGTGCGACAATCAGGAATGAGATGAGCGCTTTAGAAGACTTGGGGTATTTGGAGAAAACCCATACTTCGAGTGGTCGCGTGCCGTCACAAGCGGGGTATAAGTTTTATGTCGACAATATCATGAAGCCGAAAGAATTGAACGGCGAAGAGATGTTGAAGTTGCAGACCATCTTCGCAAATTCGAATCTAGTTTTATCAGACGCGATAAAAGAATGTATGGAGATAATAAGCGAGATAACGAATTATACCAGCGTCGTCTTGGGAAAAGACTCGGAGTATAATACTTTGAAACAGTTGAACATAATACCGATAGACGATAGAAAAGTCGTCGCTCTTGTCGTCACGTCGAATGGACACGTCGAGAATAAACAGGTATTAATACCGGATGGGATAAACGTCAAGGAAGTAGTCAAAACTTCAGAGATAATCAACAAACATCTGATAGGAACTCTCATCAGCGATGTGCCAGTCAAGATGGAATTCGAAATAAAACCTCGCATAGCTACGATAATCAAAGAATATGAAAGTGTCTATAATATGTTTCAAAACGTATTCAGCGATTTTGCCGAGCGCAATGCCGACGTCTTCTTCGGTGGTAGGACGAACATGTTAAAACAACCCGAGTTCGACGAAGTGGATAAGGTGAAGAGTCTCATGGAAAAGCTCGAAGACTACGAGATGGTCAAAAAGATAGAATCCAATGAGGATGGAGTAAACATATATATCGGCGATGAGAACGAATTCGACAAGGATGTGACGGTCGTAAAGACGAGTTACAGAGCTGGAGGAGAAGAGGGAACTATCGCCATAATCGGTCCGGTCAGGATGGAATATGACAAAGTAGTCACTCTTTTAGAGTTCTTGAAGAGCCAGATAGAAAGGTGATATAAGTGCAAGAGAGTGCAAATAACAAAGAAGAAAAACTAGAAAAAAAGAATAAAAAGGGGAATAAGGAAATAGAGGAGTTGAAAAGCCAAGTCGCCGAACTTACCGATAAATGTGCAAGAGCACAGGCCGAAGTCATAAACTTTAAAAGGCGCAAAGAAGAAGAGACGGCTTTGAGGCTCAAATACTGTAACGAGGAGTTACTTCTAAAGTTCGTCGGCGTCTGCGACAATTTCGAACGGGCTATAGCAATGGATGACGACAATTTGGACGATGAAGTATCGAAGTTCTTAAGCGGATTTAAGATAATGTATACGAACATGATAGAGATATTGAAGGCGAATGAAGTCGTCGAAATAGAGTGTTTGAACAAACCGTTCGACCCGAATTTCATGGAGGCTATCTTAGTCGAACATTCGGACGATAAAGAGCCACACTCGGTCATCGAAGTATTGCAAAAAGGTTACATGTATAAAGATAAGATTTTAAGACCTGCTATGGTCAAAATAAACGATTAAAAGGAAAGGTGAATAAATTATGAGTAAAATAATAGGAATCGATTTGGGTACGACTAATTCATGCGTATCCGTACTAGAGGGAGGAGAACCTCACGTCATAGTCAATCCGGAGGGAGCTAGAACGACGCCTTCGGTAGTCCTCATCAAAAATGGCGAGGAGACGGTCGGAGAAGTAGCTAAACGTGGAGCTATTTCCAACCCTAATAATACTATCTATTCTATCAAAAGAAAGATGGGTACTAAGGAAAAGACAGAAGTAGATGGCAAGTCTTACACTCCAGAAGAGATTAGTGCTAAAATTTTGATGAAGTTGAAGAGCGATGCCGAGAGCTATTTAGGCGAAAAAGTTACTAAAGCGGTCATCACAGTACCAGCTTACTTCAACGACGCCCAAAGACAAGCAACTAAGAATGCCGGTAAGATTGCGGGTCTCGAAGTAGAGAGAATCATTAACGAGCCTACGGCAGCTGCACTTGCCTATGGTATCGATAAACAGGATAAAGCTCAGACAATCCTAGTATACGATTTAGGTGGAGGAACTTTCGACGTATCTATCCTCGAATTAGGAGATGGAGTATTCGAAGTTAAATCTACTAGTGGTAATAATCACTTAGGTGGAGACGATTTCGACGATGCTATCATGAATTATTTAGTTGACACATTCAAGAAAGAAAACGGAGTAGACTTATCTAGAGATAAGATGGCTATGCAAAGACTCAAAGATGCTGCCGAGAAAGCCAAGAAGGATTTGTCCGGTATGACAACTGCTCACATCAGTCTTCCATTCATTTCGCAAGGAACAGAAGGACCACTTCACTTAGAATTGGATTTGACTCGTGCTAAGTTCGAAGACTTGTGTCACGATTTATTCGAATCTACCCGTGAGCCGGTTAGAAAAGCTTTGAAAGACGCTAAATTGGATGCAAAAGACATCGATCAAGTAGTATTAGTCGGAGGTTCTACGCGCATTCCATATATCCAAAATTTGGTCAAGGATGAACTCGGTAAAGAGCCTAATAAGAGCGTAAACCCGGACGAAGTCGTCGCTATGGGTGCAGCTATTCAAGGTGGTGTCTTGACCGGTGAAGTAGATGACTTAGTATTATTAGATGTAACACCACTTTCTTTGGGAATCGAAACGATGGGTAACGTCATGACCGTCTTGATACCTAGAAATACGACTATTCCAGCGAGCAAGTCGCAAATATTCTCAACGGCTGTCGACAATCAGCCAGCGGTAGATATCCACGTCTTACAAGGTGAACGACCAATGGCAAGCGACAATAAGACTTTAGGAAATTTCCAATTAGGAAACATCTTACCAGCTCGTCGCGGTGTACCTCAAATCGAAGTTACATTCGATATCGATGCTAATGGTATCGTAAACGTCAAGGCTAAGGATTTGGGAACTAATAAAGAACAATCCATTACGATTACTTCTAATACTAACCTCACCGATGAGGAAGTCGAGAAGATGATGAGAGAGGCAGAGGCTAACAAAGCCGATGATGAAAAGCGTAAAGCGGAAGCAGAAGCTAAGAACGAAGCCGACCAAGTAGTCTTCCAGGCAGAGCGTTCGATGGATGATTTGAAAGACAAGATTTCAGATAGCGAAAAATCAGAATTAGAAAGTTTAATCAAGGATACTAAAGATGCCATCGAGAAGAACAATATAGATGAGATTAAGAGTACCAAAGATAAATTGCAAGAAAAATTGATTGCCGTCTCTTCAAAGATTTATGAAGAAGCTGCAAAGGCACAGCAAGCTAGTGGAGATGCGACACAAGAAAGTGGAGCAAACAACGACGACGTCAAAGAAGCCAATTACGAAGAGAAATAATTAAAGGGAAAGTTCTAGGTGACTAGAACTTTCTATCCCGTTATGAAAGGAGTTTTATAATCATGGAAAGAAGCAACTATGGCGACGAGTGGAAGTGTGACCTTTCGGCTCTATGTCCGTCTAGAGAAAAGGAAAACGATTGACGAATATGCAGTCAAAGGAAAGAACTTTTTGGATAGTGCACAAAATCTATACGAATTTTTGAGTCTCAATGAAGAGATAATGCGCAAGCTAGAGAGACTGTACGTCTTTTGTAAAGTGAGAGTCGACGAAGATATGCGCCAAGAAGAGCCACAGAAGGCTTACGAGAGAGCTGAAGGGCTGTTTGAAAAATACTTAGTTGCCGATGCTGCTGTCATTTCTAAACTTTTAGCGAAAGGCCGAAGTGCGGTTGAAGAGTATATAGCTATAGACGAGAGATTGAAGAAATATTCACGACTATTAGAAGAGAAATTCAAGTTCGAGGGGCATATGTTATCGGATGACGCAGAAGCGTTGTTATCGAATATCAACCATCTATTCGGATTACCTGAGAAAACTTTTTCGTATCTCGTGAGTGCCGACTTGAAGTTTGAACCGGTAAAAATGGCCGATGGAGAAGAAGCGGAATTGAACGAAGGAACTTATGTCACGTTTCTCGCCAATTCCGATAGAAGAGTGCGCAAAGAGGCCTATACGAAGTTGCACGAAGGTTATGAGAAAGTTAAAAATACTTTAGCGACGACGCTCATGGGTAGTATAAAAACGGACAATCGCATCGCATCACTTAGAAATTATAAGAGCGCTCGCGCGATGAGTCTATATATGGACGATATCGACGAACAGATTTATGACAATTTATTGGAAGTAGTGAAGAAAAACTCTTATCGAACTAAACCGCATTCCATTTTGAGAAAGAAGATTTTAGGTTTAGATGAGATGCACGCTTACGATACTTTTGTGCCAATCGTCAAAGAGTACGATAAAAAGTTTACGATAGGAGAGACAAGAACTTTGATAAAGTCTGCTCTCGGCGTCTTAGGAGAGGATTACGTAGAACTCGTGGATAGAGCTTTCATCGAAAGGTGGCTCGACTTAACCGTTAACGATGGCAAATATGTGGGAGGTTACTGTGTGAGCGTCTTTGACGTCCATCCCTACATCCTTTTGAATTTCGAAGGAACACTCGACAGCGTAGAAGGCGTTGCCCACGAATTGGGTCATGCCATGCAAGACTACTATATTTCCAAAAACCAAAGCTATGCCGACAGCGAGTATTCAATTTTTGTAGGCGAAGTGGCAAGTCAAGTAAACGAAGTGCTCTTGTGCGAATACATGATTAAAAACTCTAAAAACAGCGACGAAAAGAAGTATCTTTTAGACGAATTCATAGGGAAATTTAAGTCGAGCGTATTAGCTCAGACGAGATTAGCCGACTTCGAAAAAAGGATACACGAAATGGAACAAAGAGGGGAAGCGTTGACTGCCCAAGTTTTGACGGACGAATATAAAAAAGTATCCCTAGAATATTCCGATGGCGAAGCGATATTCGACGAAATCGGAGGATATACTTGGGCAAGGATTCCGCATCTATATTCGAGTTTTTACGTCTATCAATATGCGACATCCTATATAGCGGCTTTGAAAATTGCTGAAGATATTTTAAACGGCAAAGAAGGAGCTTTAGAGAGCTATAAGAAGTTCTTGACTTTGGGAAGAACGGCAAGTCCTTTAGAGTCTCTTAAGATAGCGGGTGTCGATTTGAGCAAAAAAGAGACGCTGGAAAGCGGCTTCGAGTACTTTTCTCGCTTGATTGAAAAATTAGAAAAACTTTATGAGGAGTGAAAAAATGGCAAAAAGAGATTATTATGAAGTTTTAGGCGTCGATAAGAATGCGAGCGATGCCGAGATAAAGAGTGCTTATCGAAAACTAGCTAAGAAGTACCATCCCGATGTAAATAAAGAAGAGGGAGCAGCCGAAAAATTTAAAGAGATAGGTGAAGCTTATTCCGTCTTAGGGGATGAGTCGAAGAGAAAGACGTACGACCAGTTCGGAAGTGCAGCATTTGAGCAAGGCGGGTCCGGTGCGGGTGGTTTTGGAGGTTTCGAAGGCTTTGGAGGTTTCCAAGGAGCTGACGTCGATTTGAACGATATATTCTCAGACTTCTTAGGAGGTTTTGGCTTCGGTGGAAATTCGCGGAGAGGCAATAGACCTACTAAAGGTGAAGATTTGCTCATCAGAGTAGAAATAGACTTCATGGAAGCGATAAACGGCTGTAAAAAAGATATTACTCTTTCCGTGACCGAGGAGTGTCCAGAGTGTAACGGTGTGGGAGGCCACAATCCGAAGACTTGTCACACGTGTAATGGACGCGGAAGAGTGGTCACACAAACGAGAACTATCTTAGGAGTTATGGAGACAGAAAGTGCATGTCCTACCTGTGGTGGAACGGGAAAGACTTTCGATACAGTATGTTCGAAGTGTAGAGGTAAGAAGAAAGTCAAAGTCAATAAGACTTTGGAAGTATCTATTCCGGAGGGCATCGACAACGGGGAAAGGATAAGAATATCTGGTAAAGGTGGAGTAGGTTCGAATGGAGGACCGAATGGAGACGTATATCTAGAGTTTAAAGTAACACCACATCCCATTTTCGAACGCGATGGGAACGACATATACTTGACGCTTCCTATAACAGTTGCCGAAGCAACTTTAGGTTGTAAAAAGGAGATTCCTACTATAAATGGAAACGTCGTCTTAGAGATATCTAGTGGCACCCAGCCGGGCGACAAATTGAAGCTGCGCGGGAAGGGGCTTACTAAAAGTTCTGCTTGGAATAAGGGCGATATGTATGTTATAATCGATGTAATGATACCTAAGAGGATAGATAGGCAACAAAGAGAACTGTTTAAAGAACTCAGTGAGACAAAATTAGATAATGGTGACTATAAAAAAATCGAAAAATATCTTTAGGTATCTTAAAGGAGAAACAGAATTATGACTATAACTAACAATCTATTTGTCAACCGGGTAGAGAGAGTAAGATTTCTTGCCAACAACCAGCGAGGAAATGATCCATTAGAATTAAAAGAAATTTATGAACGCGTCGCCGATATGGGAGAGTTTGCTTTACACAATATCTCTATCGGTCAAGATGTACAAGGAGACATCTTCAGAATCGTCTGTTCGCTAGACGTATTTGGAGGTTCGCGAAGAGACGTCGAAGGTCTATGGCGAAAAAGAGAGATAATAAGTGTCCTGATAGAACAAGAAGAGTTCTATTTAAGAGAACTATATGGCTATAAAAAAGAAGAGCAGATAGACGGTCCAGTGGC
>CAZXXI010000023.1:0-13013 GCA_964644815.1 uncultured Muribaculaceae bacterium | reverse complement strand
TACTTATTATTATACCGGACAGATTTCATTTTTCTCATCGAAAGGGTGCAAAATGACACAAAAATAGAACATCTGTTCTATAAAAGCATAAAGAAAAAAAGATAAATAAACTCTATCCTTCAGATTTATTTTTCTAATATCTTTTTTAAATATTGACCAGTATAGGAACTCTTAACTTTTGCTACTTCTTCCGGTGTACCGACAGCGACTATTTCTCCACCGCCATCTCCTCCTTCAGGACCTAAATCGATAATATAATCAGCGACTTTGATGACATCTAAATTGTGTTCGATGACGAGCACGGTATCTCCATTGTCAACTATGCGATTTAATATTACCAATAGCTTTTTTATGTCATCGATGTGCAATCCAGTTGTAGGTTCATCTAATATAAACATGCTCTTGCCCGTCGGTTTCTTCTGTAGTTCTTTAGCAAGTTTTATTCTTCCCGCTTCACCGCCCGAAAGAGTCGGAGCACTTTGGCCTATTTTGATATACGATAGTCCGACATCGATTAACATCTGCAGTTTAGCTCTAATCTTTGGCACGCTTTCAAAAAAATCATATGCTTCGCTGACGCGCATCTCTAAGACCTCGTATATGTTTTTCCCTTTAAATTTAACCTCTAAAGTTTCCTTATTATATCTCTTTCCTTCACATACATCGCAAGGTACATATACGTCTGGTAAAAAGTGCATTTCTATCTTTTTTACACCATCTCCCCAACAAGCTTCGCATCTTCCGCCTTTAACGTTGAACGAAAATCTACTTTTAGTAAACCCTCTTATCTTCGACTCCTTCATCTCGGCGAACAAATCTCTTATGTCGTCGAATAAGCCTATATACGTGGCAGGATTACTGCGAGGTGTTCTTCCAATTGGATCTTGGCTTATCTGAACGACTTTATCTATATTGGTAAGTCCTTTAATAGCGGTATGCTTACCAGGTTCAACTTTAGAATTGTATACGTGCTTCATGAGCGCTTTGTATATGATTTCATCTACTAGACTACTCTTGCCCGAACCCGATACTCCCGTGACACAGACGAACTTGCCCAGTGGAACTTTGACATTTATTCCCTTTAAATTATTTTCCTTGGCACCTTTAATCTCCAAAAATTTGCCATTGCCTTTTCTTCTCGTCGTTGGCACTTCTATTTTTTCGATACCCGATAGATAACGGCCAGTCAAACTGTTTTTATTTTTCATCACTTCTTCTGGTGTACCGAAGGCGACGACATTTCCACCTTGCTCTCCTGCTCCCGGTCCTATGTCGACGAGATAATCGGCTGCCCTCATTGTATCTTCATCGTGTTCTACTACGATTAGAGTATTTCCTATATCGCGCATCTCCAATAATGAATTGATTAGCTTATCGTTATCTCTCTGATGAAGTCCTATACTAGGCTCATCTAATACGTATAATACTCCTGTCAGTCTACTACCGATTTGAGTAGCCAAACGGATTCTTTGCAATTCTCCACCCGATAGGGTCGCTGCTGTTCTCGCTAACGTCAAATACTCCAATCCGACGTTTTTTAAAAACGATAATCTATTCGTTATTTCTTTTAACAATAGTTCTGCTATCTTTGTTTCCTCTTTGGTGAGTTTCAAATTTTCGAAGAAAGGAATTAAATTTTTAATACTCATGAGCGACACTTCATATATGCTCTTTCCACCGATTTTAACGGCGAGCATATCGTCCTTGAGTCTAGCTCCGTGACAAGTCGGACATTCAGTATCCATCATGTACATCTCTAACCAATCTCTTACCCAGGCGCTGCTCGTCTCCATGTAGCGACGTTCTAAATTTCTTACAATTCCTTCGAAGTAATCTCTCGTCTTTCTCGTATTTCCGTTTTTTGCCAAATAATCGAAAGTCAAAACGTCCGGACTGCCATAAAGTATGATATCCAAATCTTTCGGAGATAATTTTCCTACTGGAGCATTTAAATCTATATTATATTTCTTAGCGCACGTTTCGAGTTGTGTCATCATGATATTCGAGTCCAAACTCAAACCTTTAATTGCGCCTTGCAATATTGACTTTTTCTTATCTGGTATCAAAAGATTTAAGTTTATCATCTGTTTAAAACCTAATCCCTTACAATCTTCACATGCTCCGAATGGATTGTTGAACGAAAACATATTTGGTTCCAATTCTGGCAACGAAAAATCGCATATCGGGCAGGCATAGTTTTCGCTGAAAAGTATTTCTTTATCGCCGATTATGTTGATGAGTACTCTTCCCTCCGCCATCTTCGTCGAAGTTTCAATCGCTTCCGAAAGTCGTGCACGGTCTTTTTCTTTGACGACGATTCTATCGACTACTACTTCGATGACATCTTTCTTATTTTTTTCTAATTCTATATCCTCGGATAAATCGTATACTTTACCGTTTACTCTGACTCTCGTAAATCCGCTTTTGCGCAAATTGTCTAAGACTTCTTTATGCGTTCCTTTCTCAGCTCTTACGACAGGAGCCATGACTTCTATCTTAGTCCCTTCGCCGTACGACAAAATTTTATTGACTATCTCATCTACTGTTTGACTCTTTATCGGAGTATTGTGATTGGGACAATAAGGTACTCCGATGCGGGCAAATAAAAGTCGCAAATAATCGTATATCTCCGTAACTGTACCGACTGTACTGCGCGGATTTTTAGAAGTCGTCTTTTGGTCGATAGATATGGAAGGACTCAATCCCTCGATAGAATCGACATCCGGTTTCTCACTTCCACCTAAAAATTGTCTAGCATATGCCGAAAGCGACTCGACATATCTTCTCTGTCCCTCAGCATAAATCGTATCGAAAGCAAGACTACTTTTACCTGAACCAGATACACCAGTCATGACGACGAGCTTATTCTTAGGAATTTCTATATCTATATTTTTTAGATTGTTCTCTCGTGCGCCTTTTATAACGATTTTATCCATAATTCCATCACCAAATTTCCTTATTATTTTATCACAGAATTAAAATTTTAAAAGTACTTAAAAGTGTTTTGTAAAATTTCTTTTTCCGAATACTAAAAAAATAATAAATATGTGTTCAAAATACAAAAATAATTTGTTATAATTGTCGTAGGATGTGAAAACGAAATGGATAAAATAATTATTATTGTGATGACTCTCATTTTAGCGGCTGGCTTTGTAGGCGTGATGTACGTGTTGATTTATAACAAACTAAAAAAATACATCGTCCGTATCAAAGAAGCTGAGAGCGAAATCGATGAAACGCTTAGAAAGAGATACGACATACTTTTGAGCATGGAAGAAGTGATAAACTCTTCGACTGAATTGAATCAAAAGAATTTTGAGAAATTTGAAAAAGAGAAGATGAGTACTTTCGATGTCGACAGAAAACTTTCCAAAATATCAGAAGTATTCAAAAAGATAAAAGAGGACTACCGCGACAATTTGGACAACGAAAACTTTCGCAATCTAGCAATCGACCTCAAAATAATCGAAGAGAAAAACGACGCAGCAAAAGCCTACTACAATAAATACACGACTTCGCTAAACATGTTAATAAATAAATTTCCTTCTAATATAGTTGCTCGGATATGCAATATCGAAGAAAGAAACTATTTCGACAACAAAAATATGAATGATAAGGATATCCTCGACTTTAAACTGTAAGAACTCCTAAGTTCTTTTTTTCTTAGTCGATTGCAAATATAGTTAACTCATAATATAATCTTTCTATGGGTGTTATATGAAGAAAATACAAGTTGGAAAATATTATTTAGATAGAGAACAGACGAAGATAGTTTTAGACGACACTCCTCGTCTTTTAGTCGTCGCCGGTGCCGGCGCCGGGAAGACGCTTACTATCTTGGGCAAGATAAAATATTTAATCGATACTCAAGATATCGACCCCAAAGATATTATCTGTATTTCCTTTACTGCCAAAGCGTCGACCGACTTAAAGGAAAAGATAAAAAGAGACCTAAACCTATCCGTCGATGTCTACACTTTCCACAAACTGGCCCTTCAAATCTTAAGGAAGAACTGTGGTTACGAAATAGCTGATGCCGAACTTTTAGATGACATCATACGCGAATATTTAACGGTCGATTGTCTCAAAAATAAAACTGCTGTAAAACTGATGACCCGCTACTTTGACCTCAAAAGCCGAGACGCTTATCAAAAGTTTATAGAAGATAATCCTAAAGAGTTTCTTGCCTTTGAGCGTTTACTCTCGACATTCATCCACCTTTTTAAAGCTAACGCTTACGATATAGAGGACTTTTTAAAATTTTTGGATGCTGCGAAACGCACAATAAACGTCAAAAAATATCGCCGTGAAAAGATTTTTTTGACTATCGCTCTTGCCATTTACCAAAAATATATGAACTATCTTTCCGAAAACGGCGAAATAGACTTCGACGATATGCTCATAATGGCCAAAAAAAATGTGGATAAGTTTGGCTTTTTCCACAAAGTAAAATACATCATTATCGACGAATATCAGGACACTTCATTGGTTAGGTTTGAACTGGTAAAAAGTATTCTCACTAAAACTCCAGCTAATCTGATGGTCGTCGGCGACGACTTCCAATCCATCTATCGCTTCACCGGTTGTGACCTCACTCTGTTTTTAAACTTTAATAAAATTTTCCCCGATGGCAAGATTCTAAAGATTCAAAATACTTATCGCAATAGCCAAGAACTCATAAACGTCGCCGGCTCCTTCGTCATGAAAAATAGAGCTCAGATGAAAAAGAAACTCAAGTCTTCTAAAAGCATACCTAAGCCTCTCGTCATCAAAAGTTATACCTATTCTAAAGCAGCCCTCACTAATCTCATCTATCACATATATGAAGAGACTTGTGATGAAATCATGATACTGGGCCGTAACAACAGAGATATCGACTACTTTCTCGATAAAACGAAATTCAAACTGGTCGAAGATAAAGTATTATCGCTCGAATATCCTACCATCCCGATTAGATATATGACTAGTCATAAGTCGAAAGGCCTCGAAGCCGAGAGCGTCATCATCATCAATTTACAAGACGACACGCTAGGCTTCCCCAACCAGATGAAAGACGATGCCATCCTGCGCTTCGTCTCGCCCTTCGCACCCAAATACCCCTTTGACGAAGAAAGGCGACTATTTTATGTCGCCTTAACGAGAACAAAAAATCGCGTCTATTTACTAAAGCCGATTAAAAACTGTTCACCATTTGTCAAAGAGCTCGAAAAAAATTATAAAAAATATATCGAATACATCGATTAACCTCTATTCATATCTTCTTTCCATCTCTGCCTTCATCTTCATCACGTATTTTTTAGATGAATCGTCGAAGTCGACTGTACTATAGTCGTGGACAGCCTGTATAAAATTCCCAACCCCATCGGAATATGTCACCCACTCGCCTGGTTCAGTTGCTATCTTCATAGAAATATCCCTGTTTATTCTCGCATTTATAAACACATTTATAGCCTGACAAGTATAGATATCCATCTGTTCACAATTGTCGATTATTATTCCAAAATGGCCGTTATTTTCGAGCATGTCTTTCACATAACGAATAAGAAATTCTAATTGTACAAAAGGTATTTTCAATTCATCGATGACCGGAGCTTCCCCACCGGTCAATTCACACGTATAATATCGACTATAAAAATCGCGTGCTAATCTAAAAGCTTCGACTAATTCTTCTAGAGATTGAACCTCTTCGTGTCCCCTATTCAAAAGAGCTCTATTTACCATTTTTAAAAGCTTTTCAATTCTGTCTCCGAGAACTTCTGCTGGTACATCTTTTCGCACTTTATCCAAAAGCTGATAACCGACAGCAAACTGAAAATGTTCTCTACATATCATAGGAAGTCTATCTCTTCGCGACTCTGCAGTGACCACATATGGTGGCAAAAATATTCCTTCCACATAAATAGCCATCGGAGCGTCTTCGCCAACCTTTATTGGGTACTCCTCTTCTAAGCTCCGAAAAAACTCAGTTCGCTCGCTTCCCGTCCTTCCATATATAAACTGATGTGCACTGTATTCCATTATGCTTTCTTTTAATCTTTTATCCATAACCCACCTCTATCACGATTATTCGTAGTACTTTTTGTCTTCCTCTTTATATAAGACCAAGTCTATGTCGATATCCTTTTCCTCGACAAAACTTTTAATAACTTCTACAACTTTTTCCCCCACATCTTCATGCCTATAACCATATATGCCAGTCCCCAAACTCGGACACAACACTTTTTTATATCCCCTTCTAGCAATTTCCTTCAACATGTTTTCGTATGTTTCGAAGAGCAGTTCATATGGATTGTCATGTTCAAAAAAATTAGGTCCCTGGACGAAAAGTATATCCATACCCAAGTCGTAACCGGGTGTCACGCGCACTTCCCCAATTTTCATCTGACTGTCGACATTTTCATAGCTGACTTTGTACTTTTCTTGTATATATTGTTCAACTCTCTCAACACCTGCTTTTAAAAATATAGCCCCACATACTCCCGAACCATAAAGCATCATCGGATTGGTCGGATTGACTATCACATCATGTCCTGCCAGTATTTCATCACTAACTATATCCCCCACTAAAATGTTTAACTTTCCCACAACCATCTCTCCTTTACTCATTATTTTATCAAAGTTATAAGCAAAAGTCTCTAAAAAATCATCCATTGAAAAAAGTTTCTTGCTCAATGGTTGCAAGAAACTCCTTTCATTAATTCATATTTTCTTTTATTGCTTCGACTAAAGCTTTGTTTCCATCCTTCGTAAGGTGCTGTCTATCAGCCATGAGGTAACTCTCGTTTTTTTCTAACTCGTTATAAAAATCTATAACCTTCACATTGTCGCGGGCGATATCTTCCAATATATTTTTACTCTTCAAACTTAAACTTATTATATATATTTCTCTATCGCCGAGCATATCTAAAATTTCATCGTACTCGTCCTCACTTAATTCCATAGTCTTATCGAAACCTAACACTACACGATTAGTAAGTATTTTTTTATCTATATCTTTTTGAATATCACTTTTTAATTTTTCGAACGCGTAATCCTGATTTGCAACTAACCGTGCATCGGCAAAGCTTTCATGAATATCGTCGATAGCGTTTAATAAAACGTCATTTCCATAAAACGTCTGCTTCGACTTCTGTTTTATCTCGTGTTCTTTTATAGCTTCTTCCTTTTTGACGTCGTACTTTTTCAAATAGACTTTATATATTGCCTCGTATATCGTTTCAGTATAAGCAATCCTTCCCGAACCGGTCAAGTGTATCCCATCGGCATAGAAGTATTCTTTATGGTCTTTTGATACACCATTCCAATCGACGACGTGTACGTTATCATATTTTTCTTCCAAAGCCTTGAGCTTATCGTTGACGTGTACCTTGTCATCATTCGTAGTGTTGACCCAGAAGATATCCCTTTCGCCGGCTGTCTCTATTATTTTTTTCTTACAAGATTCCGAACAATCTCCGTTCGCACCTAAATTGATGATTATCGTATTGCCGAGCATCTCTTTTTCTTCTAACTCTTCCAAAAGACCACTTACAATCCAAGCTGTTCTCGATATTTTCGCATCGAAGTAACCGTTCGGAAACTGTTTATAGAGATTGTCGACCGCGCCCAACATGACGGAGTCGCCGATGCCGACTACTGATAGATTGGAGACAACTTTTTTAACTTCGTTTTCGACATCTTTAAAACTATCCAATTTGGCTAGCCAATCCTCTTCCTCCTGTTTTAACTTTAAAGCGTATTCTTCTTGCTTCTCTAAAGCTAGCTGTTCGTTTATCTCTAACTGTTCCTCTAGTCTTTTCATCTCTTCTGTATGGTCGGTTGCTTCTATGTACTGTTTGACTCCTATCAATGAACCGCGCACCAACAATAGACACATGCACAGTTTCGCAAACCGGACGGTCACATATTTATTCTTAAAGTTCAAAGCAAAGTGCAAAATTATGGCCAGAACAATCGTTATCACCACGACGATGAGCCAAGAAAGATTATTATCGATCACTATATATTGCATCAAAAATATGACGGGATATTGAACCAGATATATTTCATAGCTGATATTTGCTAAAGCTCTCAGTCCTCTTCCAAAAACATTTTCTTTTACATTTGCTTTAATCGCACCGTAATCTACCATTCGACAAGTTATCAACGTCACCAAAATCATGCTTACCGCAAACAGTGGATGAGTTGAATCTATCGTCATACAAAGTGCCAAGAGGCCACCCATATATATAAGGAAAAGAAAATTGATAATAGCTTTCTTCCTAAACAACTTAAACGTTAAACTTCCATAATAGGAGTGGATGAAGCCCAAAGTTACTCCAAACAGCAGTGAAAACATCCTCGTCCACGTACTATAATAAGTAACCATGAGGTCTGAAGAAATACTCGATTTGTAGAAAAATATACAACTTAAAATGGAAAGAATTCCAAGGATAAAACAAGATATATACGGTTTTGTCTTATCGCCTATCTTCTTAAATATCGTATATACGAGAGGGAATACTAACTCGAACTGTAGCAATATTCCGATATACCACAAGTGCATAAAAGGCGAATCGACGTGCCGTGCAAAATAATCTAGGTTAGCTCCCAGTTGCCAAAAATTGTTATAACCTAAAAGTATCGAAGTTGTCTCCGGTTTTAAATTCAACCAATTCATATCGACGAGGTAGGATACTGCTCCTATCGATAAAAAGACGACCAGTAAAAGAGGCAAATATATTTTGACGAAGCGGCTGCGATAATAAGCCAATAGAGAAAACTTCTCTTTTTTAAATTGAGATACGACAGATAGATAACCCGTTAACACAAAAAAAGTACACACTGCTAAATATCCACCTTTTAATATGTTTAAGTGATACAACAGTACCATTATACAAGCAAAAACTCTCAGTATATCGATTTTTATGTAGTGCTTATCTTTACTGCTCATTTTGTAACCTCTTATTCTAAGTATCATTATATAAAAATAAAGATGTGTTGTAAAGGAATAAACCCTCTCTATACACCTTTTTTATATTAAAGTTTAGTCGCTCATCCCTGTCGTTTTTTCATATATTCTTCGACGATAGGTATTCTCGCTTTATCTTTTTATCTATCACTCATAAAAAGATAATAGTAATATTTTTTTATTTCATCTATATAGTATTCTCCCCACTTTTAGATTTTCAATTATTCTTTTTCATCGACAAAGCCTTCTATTCTATCGGCTATTCTATAAAGAGGTCCATCTCCCTTTTTTTGGACATCATAATTTTTCTTTAATTCTTCCAACCCTTTTTCTGTAAAAGCTATATCCAAATCTCCGGCATCGGGATAAATCCCTCTTAACACCAAGGCGCTGCTCGAAAGTACCCAAAACTCTTCTCTATCCAATTTGAGCTCTTCCAAAAGTTTTAATAGCTCATCTCTATCCATTCTTTCTTCTTGCATTATATCCATCCTTTCACTTCAAAGTTTCACTTCTTTTTGCTAGCGTAGCCATAACTTTCTTCTATGTATGATAAAATTTCCTCATCTTCAATTGTATCATCCAAGACGATAGTTACCCAATACTTTTTATTCATGTGATACGCAGGGTACATTCCTTTTTTTTTATGAAGATCTAAAATATCCTTTGGGTCTAACTTGACGTTTAAAACATCTATATATCGTTCAGACTGACTATCCAATTTGCGCTTCTCTATATTCATGATAACGCCATACCATTTAGCCGTCACAGGATTTCTAAACACTGCGACATCCGGCAGTTTATTCCAAAGAAACTCAGGTTTATCGCCATATACTTCCTTAATAGTGTTGACCAATCTGTTGGCCTGAGCAGATAAAAATCTATCATCCGAGAAGCAACTAGTCGAGATGTCTTTTAAAACGGCATTATATTCATCGCGCACTCGACCAACAAACTCGCCGTTCATGCTCTCTATCCTAAATGCACTATACTCTTCTTCGGTATCCATATCGTATATGTGCCCTTCGACTTTTCCCTTTTCATCGACAGATATATCTACCTTGAACCCTTCCATCAACATTTTGCTAAATCTATAGCAATTATCGATTTTTTCAAAACCGTACTCTTCTAGTTTATCCGGATTCAATTTTCTGTTTTTAAATACTTCTCTTTCTAAATCCATACTTACCTCTTGTACCAACTGTGGAAAACATGAGAGTTTCCCACAGCTAAAAACTATTTGTCATTCTTAGACGTATGCTCTTTTTTCCACTTTTTAATCGTCTCTAATCTCTCCTTAAATCTGATTTCGTTTCCACTGGTACCGGGTCTATAATAGCACTTCCCTTTTAATGCAGGTGGCAAACACTCCATATCGGTAAGTTTATCCTCTGTATCGTGAGCATACTGATATCCCTTACCGTAATCTAGTTCTTTCATCAATTTTGTAGGAGCATTTCTTATCACCAGAGGAACTGGCTCCGCGAGCATACTTTTGGCATCGCTTGAAGCACTTGCATAGGCAGTATAACACGCATTCGACTTCGGTGCTAAAGACATATATATTACAGCTTCGGCGAGATGCACGTTACATTCGGGCATCCCTATAAAGTGACAAGCGTGGTAGACATTGATAGCTACATTCAAAGCATTCGTATCGGCCAACCCGATGTCTTCACTGGCAAACCTCGCTATTCTCCTTGCCACATATATTGGATCTTCTCCTGCTTCCAACATGCGCGCTAACCAATAGACAGCTGCATCCGGGTCGGAATTTCTCATCGATTTATGTAGAGCTGAGATTATGTTGTAGTGCTCTTCTCCATTTTTGTCATAGAGAAGCGTCTTCTTCGTCAGACAGTCTTCGATGATACTCTTCGATATCGTAATAGTACCTTCTTCATCTGTCTCTCCGTTGATGACAATCATATCTAAAGTAGTTAGAGCGCTTCTAGCATCCCCATTGGCGAATTCTGCAATTAATTTTAAATCGTCTTCTTCGATGTTTATTTTATTTCTTCCAAAGCCTCGTTCATCGCTGATTGCTCTTTTCAATAGCTCGACGATGTCTTCGCTCGCGAGCTCTTTTAACACGAATACTCTACAGCGAGACAAAAGTGCACTGTTGACCTCGAAAGATGGATTCTCCGTAGTTGCTCCGATTAATATGATTGCTCCTTTTTCGACGAAGGGCAAAAAAGCATCCTGTTGAGCTTTATTGAACCTGTGTATCTCGTCGACGAATACTATCGTCTTAATTCCGATTTCACGATTACTATCGGCATCTTCCATCACCTTTTTTATTTCTTTGATGCCCGCGGTGACAGCTGAAAAAGTTATAAACTCCGACTTCGTCTGTTCAGCTATGATTCTAGCTAACGTCGTCTTCCCGACTCCCGGTGGCCCCCAAAAAATCATCGATGAAACATTGTCACTTTCTATCATCTTCCTAAGTAACTTACCTTCTGAGATTAAATGCGTCTGCCCTACGAACTCGTCTAAAGTCCGCGGACGCATGCGCGACGCTAAGGGTTCACTACTTGCACTTTCAAACAATGATGCCTGTCTCATTTCATCACCTTCTTCTCTTTCTAAAACTTTTCTAATATTTTAAAATGTACCAAAATCACTTTATCATTATCATTTATATCCTTCTTTTGACAAACCTTCTTTATATCTTTATAAAGCTTAACTTCTTCCTGGGTAAACTCTACGAACATCTTAAAATTATCTTCTTCATCGGTGAGGAGTGCCCGGTACTCCCCCGGTTTATAAGTCCTAGGTTCTTTATATTCGGGATACCACTTTATAACTCTAAAATCGCATTCTCCATTAAGCTTTTTCTCTAGATTGAAGTTGCTATACTTGTAGATTAAGGCGTTTTCATACTTAGAATGTCTCTTATTTCTATATCTTCCGATAGGAGTTTTGCGAGTCTTCACATCTTGCATACCGATAAAGAGCAAATACTTTTGGACGCGTCTTAAGTATTCGAGCTCTTGCTTGCTATAAAACTCCTCTTCATCTTTTGCTATACTGAAAGATTCGGGTGAATCGTACAGATATCTGACTACTTCTTCGAACGAATGGGCGTGATTATGTCCGACGACAGTCTTAGGATTTTCTTCTCCCGCCCGCCACGACAGGTGTCTATCCGTAAAGGGATAATAAAAACCAGTATAGGCGATTTCCCCTAAAGGTTCAGTAAGACCAGAACTTACTTCTAACTCATCCTGCGTTTCATTCGTATTAAAAATGGATTTTCCATTGTAGAAATAGACATACTCGAAAACCTGTCTCTCGTCGTCCCAAAACGGCGTCGGCAAATTGTTCTTCTTAAATTTGTCATATCTCTCGATAAATTTTTCGTATTCTTTCTTTTTCATCTCGCATCTCTTCCTATGCAATACTTTATCACAGATTTAACCATTTTAAAACATGTTATCATCGGTCATCTTTTTTCTATTTAAAAAGTGGGTATCTCCCACATTATTTTTTATTTATTTATTTATTTTAAACTGTCAGTCCATGTTTTAATGTCGTAAGATGATGCCCCCGAACTGAAGCGATGTCCTTCCAACCAATTTCCTCCATTTGCTTCACTTTCAAGTAACTTACCACTTTGTCCTAAACCGCTTGATGCAGAAGTGCAAAATGGAATAACGCTTTTTCCACTAAAATCGTTTGCTTTCACAAAGGTATTTACTGGCCATGCTGCTACTCCCCACCACACAAGTATTTATGTGCGACAAATTTTCACTTAAAAATTTATTCTTATTTATAAATACTTGCAATTTATAATACCTCAATTTTTATGATTAAGTGTTGTCACATATTTACTTAAATATTTATCTCTGTTTTTTGAATTATATTGCATGATAAATCTTGGATGTTCTAAAGCAATAATCTTATCAAAAAATTTATACTGTTCATTAATTTTTGTTAAAAATTTAAAATTTTCTCCACTTCCTATGCAAAAGCATACGGACGTATCAATGCCAAAATCAATAGACCTCTTGCGAAACTAAATATCTAAACAAAAATTGTACAAAGAACATAGAAA
>CAZXXI010000022.1:12592-13091 GCA_964644815.1 uncultured Muribaculaceae bacterium | reverse complement strand
GTAATGGCTCTCTAACTTATCCAGTCGGATTAATAACAGCAGATGAAATACTAGCCGCAGGAAGTGGAAAATATGAGACAGTAAACGCATCATACTATTTATATAAATCGTCAAATTACTTCGGATTATCACAATCCCCTTATTCTATGGAAGCTAACGGTTATGCACGCATGTTAAAATTTGGCAATAATCTTTCCCTCAGCTACATAGATGTCAATTATAATTCTGGAGCCATAGCACCCGTCATTAACCTATCTCAAGAATATGCAAGCGAACTCATCGGAGACGGAACTATGACCAATCCATACCGCGAAGAAGATGTAGAACCATAAAAAATTACTTGCTTAAAAGGCTCTAAATCGTAAAGACAGCGATTATGCGAGTGGCGCCATAGCACCAGTCATAAACCTATCACCTGAATATGCAAGTGAACTAATTGGAGATGGTACTATGACCAATCCATACCGCGCTGAAGGTGTAGAATAAAGAAAAATTGGTA
>CAZXXI010000022.1:0-12582 GCA_964644815.1 uncultured Muribaculaceae bacterium | reverse complement strand
TGGTAATTTTTCTTTTTTTGTGGTAATATAGGCACTAATCAAAAAGGGGGAACTAAAAAATGCTAGAAAAATACCTTAAAAATTTCGGTTTTGAACCGGCCGCCATAGAAAGAATAATGATAGTCCGTAATACGCGTACAAGTGCCAAGACAGACGATATCATATTAAAAAACATTGAAGATAACATAGCTCTTATGAGGAGAATGGGCTATACCGATAGAGAAATCGTTAAAATCATGTCTTCAATTCCGGTGACGTTTCTGGGTTATGCCGACTCTATTGTCAATAAGTTTCGTTTCTTTCAAACATTGGGCTTCACTTTAGAAAGTTTTAAAAGAACTATTCTAAAAACGCCCGAACTGCTAAGAGCAAGCTTAAAAAAAGCGGAAGAAGTAGTGGCCTATTTTCAAGAGAAAGGATTTGCTAATCGCGATATCGTCCAGATGTTTAAAATGACTCCGGCAATCGCCGTCTCGAGCATTACTAAACTCGAAAGCCACTTTCTATGGGCTAAAAGTCTAGGTTTAACCGATGAAGAGTGCATCAGATTTTTCACTTTCAGTCCGACTGTCCTATGTCAAAAGATTAGTTCACTAGATGAAAAAATAGATTGGTTTAGAATTATAGGTCTAGATAGAAAAGAGAGCACGAAGCTCATCTTAAAAGCACCATCCATAATGATTATGGGAACGAAAAGATTCGATAGTACATATCGCCAATTAGAAGACCTCGGTTTTGAAAAAGAGGAGATTAAATCCATCATCTGTGCTTATCCGCAAATATTTAATTTAAAAACGACTACTTTTCAAGAAAAATACTCTTGTTTCTTAAATAACGGTCTAAGAGAATATTTCATAAAAAAGCCTAGTATACTCATGCAAAGTGCTGAATTGACGCGCATGCGCATTGCCCATTTAACTTCAATCGGTCTATGGGAGCAAGTTCATAAAAGCGCCATTTTTATAAATAGTACTGCCTTTAAAAAGAGATTTGGTGTTTCCAACGACGAACTCTTAAAGATGTACGCCACCAAAGAGGAGGAATTATAATGCTTGAGAACTTTTTACGCGCTTGGGGTATCAAAGAAAAGGATGTGCAAATACTAGCTTCTAAATTGGCTGCTGAACCGAGAACAGAAAGTTATGTAGTATCTAATCTTAAAGAGAATATTGCCTTCTTAGAAGAATTCGGATTCACTAAAAATCAAATAATAAAGTTGATAATAAAGACTTCATCATCTCTACAGTTTAAGAAAGCATATCTAGAAGATAAACTGTCATTCTATATGAACTGGGGATGTTCTAAAGTTAAATTAATATCTACTCTTACGAGAGTACCGTCTATGTTAGGTCTAAACAAAGAAACATTTATTTCCAAATTAAATTTTCTTAAAAGTGCTGGCCTAAAAGATAAAACGATAAGAATAATAATACATAAAAATTTATCTGCATTCTCGTTCAGTACCCAAAAACTTGCCGAAACAATCAACAAATTAAAGAATTTGGGTTATAACGCCGCCGAAATAGATAAAATAATTTACACCAAACCGGAGATTTTTAACTATAAACCGGAGAATTTCGATAAAAGAATAGCTTGGTTTAAAGCACACGGTTATGGCGATATGCAGATTAGAAGGATATTCTTTGTCCATCCGGGTTATTTTATGATTGCCATATCTAACCTCGATGACAAATGGAACTTGTTAAAAGAACTCGGTTTCGATGACCAAGAAATCGTTCAGATGAATGATTGTAATCCTTCTTTTATGGCGTACAACTGCGATACTTTGAAAACTAAAATACAGTTTTTCCTTGCAAACTCATTGCGAAGTATGCTCGTCGCTAACTCGATGTATTTATATCAAAGCGTCGAATTATCAGAAGCGCGTTTAGCATTTTTAAAAACGGCACTCCCTGATGGAGATATACCATATTATAGGATATTTTTAGGTTCGAACGCTTTCGAGCGACTTCATGGTTTGACCAAAAAAGAATTACTTGTTCAATACGGCAAATTGCCAAAGCAAGAATAAACTACACTTAAAGGAGAATTAATATGTTAGAGGAATTTCTTCGCGCTTGGGATATCAAAGAAAAAGATGTTCAAGCGATAATATCACAGTTAGAGGACAGCAGAAAGAAAGAAACTAGTATAATTGCTAGTTTTAAGAATAATATTGCCGTTTTAGAAGAATTCGGTTTTACTAAGAAACAAATTAAGGCTATCATAACGAAATCGAGGTCGAACTTACAGTACACGAGAGCCTATCTAGAAGAAGAACTTGCATTTTATCTGAGTTTGGGCTGTCCTAAAGATGAATTGATAAAGGCAATCGGTCGCCAGCCTTCGCTTTTGGATGCCAAAAGTGATTCCATCATCGAAAAGATAGCCTATTTAAGAGGAGTAGGGATAGAAGATAGGGTTATAGAGAGAATAATTTGTAAAGCTTTAAAGACGCTTACTTTGAGCATAGAAAAATTATCTAATGTGATAAACAAACTTAGAAGCTTCGGATTTAGCACCACTGATATAAACAAAATTATCTATATCACGCCTGGCATTTTCAACTACAGTCTAGATAATTTCGAAAAAAAGATAAAGTGGTTTAAAGTTCACGGTTACAGCGATGAACAGACGTGCAGGATTCTAGCCTATAATTCGAGCATCTTTGCCATCTCAGAAGATAATCTCGACGACAAATGGGCTCTTTTAAAGGCATTTTCTTTCAGCGACCGAGAGATAATAGATATGACTTCTTATAGTCCCACGATATTGCTCGCTAAACCAGCTACTTTGCGCACTAAATTGCAATTTATCATCAGTAATAACTTAAAAGATATCTTTCAGAAATCGCCGATAGTCTTATTCCAAAGTGTCGAATTATCCGAGGCTAGACTAGCATTTCTCGCTTCTCACGGACACGGTAAAATTATTCACAGCTACATTTTCATAAATTCGCGTAGCTTTCAAGAACGTTTTGGTTTGACCAAAAAAGAATTGCTTGCTAAATACGGCAAATCGCCAAGCACGAATAAACTACACATAAAGGAGGAATTATAATGCTTGAGAATTTTTTGCGCTCTTGGGGTATCAAAGAGTCAGATATACAGGCTATATTATTTAAGTTTACACCCAGTAAAGGAAGAGAAACAAAAATTGTAGGTATATTTAGAGAAAATATTGCTTATTTAGAAGAGTTCGGCTTTACTAAAAATCAAATTGTGAGAATAATAACGAAATCCAAATCGTTTTTACAATTTAAGAGGCTCTATTTAGAAGAAAAACTGTCATTCCTTCTAAATTTAGGCTGTCCTAAGAACGATTTGACTAAAGCCATCGGTCGAACACCAGCTTTATTAGACATTAAAAGGGACAGCTATATCGAAAAAATAAACTTGTTAAGTAGTCTAGGTTTAAAGAAAGAAACCATCGACAGGATAGTCTGCAAGACTATCAACGTTTTTACTCAAAGCATCCAAAAATTAGAAAGTACGATGGAAAGATTGAAGAGTTTCGGTTTTAGCATTGCCGATATAAACAAAATCGTCTATTCCACCCCGAACATTTTCAACTATAATAATGATAACCTTGAAAAAAAAGTCGAATGGTTTAAAACACACGGGTTTAGTGATGAACAGATAAAAAGAATCCTAACTGCGTATGCCAGTTACCTTTTAGTTGCCACTTCTAATCTCGATTCCAAATGGAACGCGTTAAAAGAATTGGGCTTGAGTGACCAAGAAATCGTCCAGATGGTCAATCGCAATCCTTCTCTTATGGCGTACAAACTCGCTTCTCTAAAAGATAAAATGCAGTTTTTTATCGCGAACTCTTTGCGAAATATGATTGTCGAAAAACCTCTGTATTTATATCAAAGTGTCGAATTATCAGAAGCTCGTCTAGCTTTTCTCAAATCTATCGGTCACGCTAAATATCTTGAAAGCTATATTTGTGTTAGTTCACAAAGCTTTCAAAAACGCTTTGGTATCAGTAAAGAAGAGCTTCTAACTAATTACGGAAAGGGAAAACGTCATGAATGAAAAGTTCCTACTAGACTACGGTTACAGTTCCAAAGCTATAGATAAAATTAAAAAACACCAGAAAAAGACTAAAAGGGTAATTTCTAATAGACACGTTGCCGAAAATCTAGCCTACTTAGAAGAATTCGGATTTTCTAAAGAGGATATAATCTCACTTACGACGAGACAACCGACACTCTTTACATTGGAAAAAGATACTTTAGAAGAAAAAATAGAATACTTCTTGAGTTTGGGTTTCGACGAGATAACTTTGAAAGAGAAATTAAAAAAACAACCGAACATTTTGACTTTCAGTCTAAAATCTATCAAAGAGAAGATAGCTTTTCTTAAAGCCATCGGACTTACCAAGAATCAAATAATTGCTATAGTCAAAAAATATCCCTCTTTTTTCACTATCTCCATCGCGAACTTTGCAGCCAAAATAGAGTGGTTAAAGGGGCTCGGAATGGACAGCAGTGCCATCGTCTCTATCATCTGTAAAGCACCAACTCTAATCGGCTTATCCAAAGAAAATTTAGAAAAGAAATATTCTATAATGAAGAACTTCGGTTTTACAAATGAAGAAATTGCAACCATAATCCGCTCTTTCCCGGCACTTTTCACATTGAAAGATGAAAGTCTAATCGAAAAACTCGAAATAGTCATCGACTGCGGAATAAAAAAAGAAATTTTGACAAAGCCGACCAGATTGATGCAAAGCGTTGCCCTTACCAAAGCACGGTTCAATTTCTTAAAAGAATTGTATCCCAACGACGACGAACAGATCATTAGTCATCTCTTTCAAACTTCATCATGCTTCAAAACTCGTTTCTTAATCGATAAGGAAGAACTTTTCACTCGATATGGCGATTCACTCGCTTTCGAACAAAATTGATAAAAAACTGGCTTTTTTATCTTTTTTGTGGTAGAATAACCGCAAATTTTAAAGGGGGTTACTAGCATGTTAAAAAAACATATGTTAGATTACGGTTTCAAATCGGATGATATCAATCGGATCTTCATCGCCGCTAATATCACTGAATCGCCTATGCAGACGAAACTTTTTAAAAATAATCGCGCATTTTTAGAGAGCTTTGGCATCTCCAGTCGTTCTATCATAAAGCTCTTTAAATCTTATCCAATACTCGTGAAGACTCCTACCTACGCTCTAATCGAAAAACTTGACGAGCTAGAAGAACTGGGCTTCACCCCGGAAGAAGCACGACTTCTCTATCCCAAAACCGTTGGACAGTTATTAGTCCAAAACGAAAAAACTAAAAATCTGCTCACTGCTTTAAAAAAGGATGGTTTCACTGCCGACATAATCAAAAATATGTTGTCTAAATTTCCTGCTTTGATAGATGTTTCTTCAAACGATATCGATTTAGTCGTCATATATTTAGAAAAGTTAGGCTTTACTAAACCAGTTATTATAAAGATGCTAGGGGAGAATCCGCGCATTTTCGATATGCTCCTTTTCGACATCGGCAAAAAATTCTATCTTCTCTTAAAAAAAGGCTTCTCAAAAAGTGCACTCTATTCTCTTTTTGCAGATAATCCTTTTCTCTTCGACATCGAAGAAAAGAAAGTTGAAAGCATTTTCTCTCTTCTTAAAAAACTGGGATTTAAAAGGGATGATAAAATGCGCATTATCGCCGACTTCTCGCAACTTTTAAATATGAGCCCAGCTAAAATAGAAGAGTCTATCAAAGTTATAAGAGAATCTGGCTACGATACGCCCGATATCAAAAAGCTGATTCAAGCGCATCCTAAAGTCCTAGGATATAAAAAAGATACGTTAAAATATAGATTAGCTTACGTAGTCTGGATGCGAGATAAAATCGATATAAATAATCCGCTTAGGAGGAAAAAACTATGTTAAAGGAATATTTGATAAATTACGGTTTTGCCAAAGAAACCGTCGAACATATCGAAAAAAGCATTTTAAATCGAGGAAGAACGGAGAAAAAAGCTACAGAAAATGCCAAAGCCATTTTAAAATACTTCGAGAGTTTAGACTTCACGAGAGAAGAATTGATTGCCATCATTCAAAGGGGACCTTCCTATCTTAGGATAACACCTCAAAATATGAAAAATAAAGTCGAAGCGTTGTCGAAAGTGGGAATACCTCTTCCTAAAGTCAAAAAGATGTTAAAAAGAGAAAATAGAATCATAGTTGCAAGCACTAGACAAATCGAAAGAGTTATAGACTGGCTCAGAAATTTAAACATTGCCGATAAATCCATAGCTAAAATACTTTCTAGCTATCCCGGCATACTCACTTCTGGCGTAGAACAAATCGATAAAAAAATCGCTTGGTGTCTAAGCCACGGCTACGATATGGAAGATTTTGCTACTATCATCGCAAGACATCCCGGTTTTCTTTGCCACAACCTCGAATACTTAGACCAAAAGTGGAATCTACTATCATCACTCGGTTTTGCCTATGAACAGGTAAGGTATCTTTTAAAAAGATTCCCAGCAATTGCTTCTTTAGAAGACCAAACCATCAAAGACAAATTCCAAAGATTTCGCACCCTCGGTTATACTGAAAGTGAAACTTGTCGCATATTTTTAGGCTCTTCATCTATCTTCGGATTATCCCTAAATACTATCGACCAAAAGATAGAAGCTTTAAAAGATATGGACTTCACAGACGATGAATTAAAGATAATCATATTAGGTTGTCCGATTATTCTTTCTTTAACGATAGAAAACGTCTCCTCTAAAGTCGCAGTTATTATGAATAACAGCTTAAAACCGTTTCTTTTAAAAAATCCTAAAATTATTTACCAGAGTCCCGACTTAACCGAGATGCGCATCTATTTTCTAGAAGTAATCGGAGCACCATTAAATCCGAATTATATCTTCGCTTCCGAACAAGTTTTTCAAAAAAGCTATGGCATCGCACGCGAAGATTTAAAAGAACTATATAAAAAGAAGAATGTAAAGGAAGTGACCAGTAATGGCAACGAATTATAACAGATTGTGTACTCTTTTAAAGGAGTATGGCTTTTCGCCTGAGGCAATCGCCTCGGCAAGATATTACTATGTGTGCCGCAATAGAAGAGAAGATACTCTTTTAGATAATCTCACCAAATTGCTCGCTTATTTAGAAGAGTACGGAATGAAAAGGGAAGACATCATCTCCATTTTCTCTAAAAATCCATCTCTATTGCACCTGCGCAAAGAATATATGCAAGACAAACTCGCTTTCTTCGAGGAAATCGGTTTTACCAAAGATAGAATCATTAAATCCTTTAAAAAGTGTGTTTGGCTCCTAAATGCCAGTCTCACTAAGTTGCGGGATAGAGTTCGCTATTTCGATAGTCTCGGACTCGATAAAAATTATCAGCTGAGGATGTACACGTTCGAACCGCAAATATTGACTTTGTCGGACGAAAATATCTCCCTCAAAGAAGAATGGGCTAGTGAACACGGGATAAATTTGCCCGAATATGCCCAAGTAGTCAAAATATCTCCACAGTTTTTGGGATATTCACTTAAGCTCTTGGATGATCATTGGAACTTTTATAGAAACTTAGGTCTGACCGACGAAGAGACAAAGAAAATCGTCGTCAAGACGCCACCTCTAATCATCACGAGGTCGTCTGAAATAGAGAACAGAATCGAAAGATTGAAAAATCTTCTATCCAATCCGACGAGAATCAATAGAATAATAGTAAACGACTCCCAAATATTAAAAATATCCCCAAAAACCCTAGAAGAACACATATCTATTTTCCAAGCAAACGGTTTTACCGCTGAAGAAATAAGTTATTTTCTCGAAAAAGGCAGCTTCCTCTTTTCTATAAAGTTGGATTCTCTTCAAAAGAGAATAGATTTATACGACTATTACGGCTTTAGAGATTGGTTCATCCAAAGGCCGCGAGCAGCTTTTCAAAGCGTCGAACTCACCTTAGCCATGATTAACTATCTAGAAGTACATGGCTACGAAATAAACCCTTATTATATATTTGGTGGTAGCAACTTATTTAAAAACACCTATGGCGTATCCATTACTCAAGTAAAAGAAGAATATGCCAAAGTGGAAGAATTATTATAGGAAGGTAGAATCTTATGGATAGTATTGAAATTTTAACGAGCTATGGCTTCAACGATAGACAGACCCAGAAAATAGCGGTCTATATGCGTCGAAAGGGGAGTAGAGTTCTCGAAAATAGTGGCGATATAACTTCGCTATTCGACTACTTTAAAAGAGCGGGCTATTCTAAAAAAGAAATCATTAGCATTTTTTCTAAATACCCCGAATTGTTATGTGTATCGCTAGAAAGAATAAGAAATAAGGTTGCTTTTTTCACATCTTTAGGTTTAACCAAAAGCGATATTCACCACATCGTCCTGAAACTTCCCCAAGTCTTATCTCTATCTGAAGAGACTATAGCTGAAAAGATAGCCTTTTTTGAAGGTTATGGCATTTCTAAAAAAGATGCCATCTCAATCTGTAGACGCTTTCCCCAATTCATGAGTATATCAAAGACAAACATTTGCGACAAGATTGCCTGGTGCCAAAATTTGGGCATAACTTCCGCTGATGCGGCTATTATGTTCACGAGAACTCCCTCAATCTTAGGCACAAGTTTAGCTCACTTCGATGAAATAGTAAAAGCCTTTAAAAAAAGAAATTATTCTGATGCCGACATCGCTGCGATAGTACTAGAATACCCGGGTATTCTGGGCTTTAAATTAACAACTTTGGACAACAAACTGGATTTTATCGAAGAAAACGGCCTCAAAACTTTTACCATCTCAAGACCGACTAGTCTCATGCAAAGTGTCGAACTCACTAAAGCTCGCCTCATATTCTTAGAAAATAGTGATGAATATAGAAAAAAATTTAAGATGTCCTATCTCTTCTTAGGCAATTATTGGTTTGAACAAAAGTATCACGTTTCCAAAGAACAGTTGATTGCAAATTTAAAAGCTCATACGACGACTATGTAAAATTGGTCGTTTTTTTTCTTCTTTATTGCCTTTAATCCTTCCTCCTAGTATAATAGAGAAGAAAGAAGTGAAGCGCATGGATTTAATAGAAAACAAAATAAAAAACTTTGTAGGAGCTTTAAACTATGCCAAAGGTAGAAATTACTTCATCTATTATGTCCGCTTAATAAGCGAAAAGAACACGAAAGGCGAAGAGGGAACACAATACATCTTTAGAGTGGATTCCGAACACGGACCACAGACTTACACCGTGCGCGTTCGCATTGCCGACAAAAATATAGTCGATGCCACCTGTACTTGTCCCCAATTCGATATAGAAGGTTGTTGTAAACACGTAGCTGCCTGTCTCTATCACAATAAAGACGAACTCTTTCCCATGAGCGATGAAGAAAAAAAACTTTTGGCCTCCAGGGCCATACTAGAAGAGATGTACTCTCGTCGTAAAGTGCCCAAAGTAGGACTTAAAAGACAAGTGCATCTCGACGTCGAACTAAACTTCTACCAGCGCAAAAACTGGTGTTCTTTATCCCTTCAAATAGGAGAGGACAAGATGTATAGTCTATCATCCAAACTGCCGGGCTTTATAAGGGCATACAAAAATAGAGAAAGCCTAAAATTTGGTAAAAACTTTTCTTACAATCCCGAAGAACACTTCTTCTCTAAAAAAGACGAAGAAATAATCAAATATCTCATCGACTTCGAAAAGAAAAGCTATTATTCGCTTAGAACTGTCAACTTAGAGCAAGACGACATAAAGGAATTTTTAAACGTAGTAAAAGATAGACCATTTAAAGTTAATGGCTTGGAAGTTATAAATGTTCAAGAAGGCTGTCCCATAACTCTCGACTTAAAGAAGGATGAAGAACTATACGTACTTAAAACCGACCTCCAAAAGCTCAAAAAAAATATCTTAGACAGCGACTGTCGCTTCGCCTATGATAGGGGCACTTTCTATTTGATACCGGATGATTTCTCCGACATCATCTACAATTTGATGAAAAACGATTTGGACGAACTATCTTTTAAACGCGATAACCTAGAGATGTTTACTCAAGGTATGTTGCCGGTTATCAAAGAAAACGTCTCTTTAGATGACTCCCTCAAAGATGAAGTTATCTTGGGAGTAAAACCGGAACCTAAAATTTATTTAGATTTGAAAAACGGTCTGATAATAGCCAACGTGAAATTTTCTTATAACGATATCGAAGTCGACTTCTTCGAAGAAAACGGTACAGTCGTCCGCGATGAAGAAATCGAACATGAAACAGTTATGGAACTCTTATCGTACGGCTTTAAAGAAAGTGATAAATCGTTCTATCTCGACGACTTCGACGAGATAGGCGACTTCCTAGAAAACCACATCGACGAACTTGCCGAAAAATATGCCGTCTTCTCATCTAAAAAGATACAAAACACTTCATTCTTAAAGGATAACCATATCCGTTCGACCTTCTCGATAGGCAAGGACAACATCCTCCGTTATGAGTTCGACTTCGGTGAGATATCTAACGAAGAGATGGCCGATGTCTTAGACACTTTAAAACGCAAGAAGAAGTATTACAAACTCAAAAGTGGAAACATCCTAAACTTGAGTGAAAATCCCGATTTAGACGAATTAGAACGGCTCGTCGAAGCGATGGACATGGATTCATCCGACTTGAAAGAGGCGAGTGGTGAGATTCCTAAATATCGCGCAGTCTACTTGGACTCCCTCAAAAAGGACAAATACCACATCATCTCTACTGATAATCTCTTCGATGAGCTCATCTCTAAATTCAACTCTTATAAGGATGCCAAAGTAAAACTTTCTAAGAAGGACAAAGAGACCCTTAGGGATTACCAAGAAATAGGTGTAAAGTGGCTCTATAACATCTATAAATGTGGCTTTGGAGGCATACTCGCAGACGAGATGGGGCTCGGTAAATCTATCCAGCTCATCTGTCTCATCAAAGAAATTCTAAAGGAGAAAAAAGATGCCAAAATATTGATCGTAGCGCCGACTTCTCTCATCTATAACTGGAAAAATGAATTCGACAAATTTGGCAGCGAAATCAAATATAAAGTATTCGCCGAGAATAAAGATGCCCGCAAACACGATTTAGAGAACATCCAAGACATAAACGTCCTCATCACGACTTATGGTCTCGTCAGAAGAGACAAAGAACTGTATGACGAAATCTATTTTGAACTCATAGCTATCGATGAAGCTCAAAACATCAAAAATGCCAATGCCCAGATGACTAAAGCCGTCAAATCGTTGAAAGCCAACACCAAATTGGCTCTCACCGGTACTCCGCTTGAAAACTCTGTCTTAGAGCTTTGGAGCATCTTCGACTTCATCATGCCGGGGTATCTAGCCAACCTCTTGAGTTTTCAAAGACGCTACAACGTCAAAGATGTCGACGAAGAGCACATGAAATCTCTCGACAACTTGACTAAACAGATAAGCCCATTTATCTTGAGGCGCAAGAAGAAGGACGTCATCAAAGAACTGCCAGACAAGATAGAGAACAACATCTATATCGATTTAAACGACGAACAGAAAAAACTTTATGCCGTCGAACTCGAGAAGACGAAGAAAGAAATCGATGAAGTCATCGCCAAAGAGGGCTTCCAAAAGGGCAACTTTAAAATACTCCAACTTTTGATGAGACTTCGCCAACTGTGTATCGACCCCTCTATCGTCTACGAAAACTATAAAGGTGGCAGCTCTAAAATAGAAAACCTCGTCTCCATCGTCGAAGGCATCATCAAAAATGGTCACAAAATACTGTTGTTCACGAGCTTTAAAACGGCCCTCGACATCGTCAATAGGGAGTTTACGAATAACCGCATTTCGACTTATGTCATCGATGGAAGTGTGCCTTCTAAGAAGCGTATGGAACTCGTCGACAAGTTCAACAGCGATGACACCAATGTCTTCTTGATAACCCTCAAATCGGGTGGTACAGGCCTCAACCTTACTAGTGCCGATGTCGTCATCCACTTAGATTTATGGTGGAATCCTCAAGTCGAAAACCAAGCTACCGACCGTGCCCACCGCATAGGACAGAAAAACACTGTCGAAGTCATCAAGCTCATCTGCAAGGGCACTATCGAAGAGAGGATTCTAGAACTACAAAACAAGAAGAAATTGTTATCCGATAAACTCATCGAAGGCGAGAATAGAGACCAGAATATCATCTCGAAACTATCAGAAGAAGACATCAAAAACTTATTGTCCTTGGATAACGAAGAATAAAAACCGACTCATTCGGTTTTTTTTGTGATACAAAACATTTACAAAAACAATCTAATATTGTATAATTTTGTCATAATCGAAAGAGGTTTTGTCCTATGAGAAAATACTTAAAACTACCTAAACTAAACCAAAATACCTCGAATAAAAGCGCAGTTCGGGGAGGGGGGATATCTTATAATAATCACCTAAAGAAGAGGAGTCTTTTAACTGTTCTAATTTTGACGATTATACTCCTTGCAGGAACGATTACTTTTGCCTATTTTACTATCAACAGCGAAAATCTATCTCAAACTGCTAATCTGGCTACTGGTACGATGATACTGAAGTTCAAAGATAACGACAACGGTATAAGGGCTA
>CAZXXI010000021.1:0-13224 GCA_964644815.1 uncultured Muribaculaceae bacterium | reverse complement strand
ATGTCCATTCTGCTAATACGGTCTTATTCTCGGTGACGCGTTTCAAATCGGCTTCCGTTCCATCTGGGAAAATCCATCCTTTAAACGTATAGCCAGGTCTAACTGGATCTTCAGGAAGAGTTACTTTAGAAGCGTATTCGACGTCATCTATCGTTCTATGCGTAGTTCCATCTGCAAAAGTACCTCCCATCGCATCTATCGTAACTGTATAAGTAGTCGCATATATCCAATGAGCATAAAGCCTCCGTGGGCTCTCCGCTGTAACAGGCGTAGTACTCTCGATTTTCTCCCCTCCATTAGGTTGCGTATACCAACCCTCTAAATTGAAACCTTCCAAATAGGCATCTGGTAATATTCCATAAGTTCCACCTATCAAAACGGTCTTAGTCGTATCGACCATAGAACCCTGTCCAGGTTCGAACTCTATCGTCACTTTATCGGCATTCATGAGTTCGTTATCCGTCTCAAAAGTAGCTACACAAACCGTATTACCAGTATACTCCGTTACATCGAAAGAATTCGTCTCTTCGTCGAAAGTAAACGTCGTACCAGGTGTACAATACGAACCGGTATAATTGTATAATCCTAGCGTATCGGGTGCTTCTGTCCTTACCAATCTAGTCTCACTGCTACCTTGAATTATGTAGTATTTTTCTAGTTCTTGATTAGTCTTCTTAAAGTAAACGTCACAAGAAGTATTCTTAGTGATATCGCTCGTATTCAAAGACCATGTATCTTTATCGAAAGTGGCTTCCACACCATTTGAACACTCCGTCTTATAATAAGTATATTCTGTCTTATCCGGAAAACTAGAAGACTCCAACATGTTATCGAAGTTGTCATCATAAATCTGTGCTCTTACCGTCAGTTCTCTTTCGAAATAACCTTCCGTTATGTTGGTCGAAATGGTGTTTTGTAAATAGCCACCTGCCACTTCGAAGTTTACCGTAGCTGCTTCCATACCCTCGTTAACGATGACCAGGCGCATCGAAATCCTGCTTCCGTGCGGTCCGATTATGCCTTCCGTATTCTTACGCTTGTTCTCTGAGTAATATACCTTAACATTGCCACCATCCGTCGTATACTTAAGAGCATATTTAGTTCTGATACCGTTAAAACTTCTGAGGTCGATATCGACAAATTTCGTCTCTCCCGCATTTACACTTATCGCATTCTCGCTAAAGCCTTCAGTCGTACTTTCCAAAGAATAGTTCAACTTTGCTATCGTGATAGTTGCCGCCCCGATATTTTTAGAAAAAGTGAAATAAGAATAAGTCACTCCTCCAAACATTATAAAGGCCACTAGAAATGAAGTTACGATAAAATAACTCATCTCTGTCTTATCGCGATATTTGAACTTTCTATAAGAGCGTTTAATACTTGTAGTCAATTTATTGTTTTTATTTCTACCCATATATATCTGTCCTCTATTATTCTCTTAAAGTATAACAAAAAAGGAAAGATTATTCAACCTTCCTTTCTTAATTTTTCAAAAAATACGTTTTATTGCTACTTCCTTTTTACAAAAGTCCCTTATAATATTTCCACGCTAATACTTTAAAAGCTAGACGGTCTATTTCATCTTGGCTTATCAAGCCATTTTGTATACTCGTTTTTATCTCATTCATCGCATCGCTATAGTTGGACAAAAGCATGATGTTATTTCCCGCTAATAGAGCTTTAGTATATTTATTCGTGACATTGGTCGCGGCTTCCATATCCAAATCATCTGTAATAGCTATACCTGTAAAGTGCAAATCGTTAAAAAGGATGTCATGTACTGGCTTTGAAAGCGAAGATGGATTTTCTTTATCTACAGCAGCGACAATATTATGCGATATCATGACGGCTTCAGCACCTGAGTTTATTCCTTCTTTAAAAGGTACTAAATGTGTATTCCAAAACTCCTCTAAGCTCGTCTCATCCGTCGAAGACGTCCCATGTGTATCGGCGTTGTTACCATAGCCAGGGAAGTGCTTCAAAGAATAGGATACTCCCGTATTCTTGCTAGCTTCGACGACTGTAGTTGCATACTGTGCCGTAATCTCAGGACCATAACCGACTGTTCTTTTATATATGTACGATGTCGACTTAGCTATATCGACAACTGGGGCAAAGTTCATATTCAAGCCCAATTTTCTCAAAAGAGCACTTTTGTTAACCGTGTCTTCTTTGATGAGCTGCAATCCACCCGAATCGTATAGTTCCTTCGGTGCTTTAAAAGGTTCTGAAGCTAGATTAGTATTACTACTTATCCTTACTATGCTACCTCCTTCTTCATCTACTGCTGTGATAAGTGGTATTTTAGAAGCTTTTTGTAGAGAAGAAGTCATGTTTATTACTTGGGATTCTGTCTTATTCGTAAAGTCTACGGCATAAAAAGTCGTTCCTCCTACGTGATAATTAGGAATCGCATCGTTTAACGTCGAAGAGTTATGTCTAACTATGAAGAGTTGTCCTATCTTTTCTTCTTGTGTTAGTTCTGATAGTTTCTCATAAGCTTGTTCGTAATAAGCAGAAAATATGCCGTTATCTTGCCATGAAGCTGGCACTTTGGAGGTGGAATTGGTTATGATGTAGGGATTGTTGACCGTACCATTACCGCTTATAACCGTTGCACTATTCTTTAACGAAATCGTCGGTCTTAAAAATACTCCTCCTGTTATCTTCGATACTTCATTAGAAACGTAACCATCAGCACCGAGCACTTGCAAAATGACATTGCCACTGTCATATCTCTGTGGAGTCATCGTCCAGAAGTGCTTTTCGCCTATATATAAATAGAAGTTTTTATTGATTATGGAGTCTCCCTTGCTTTGGTATCCTCCTGTAGCTCCGGCATAGACTACTTCGTCTGAACTGAGCAAGCCTATCGGATACTTGAGTGTACCAGTTCCTACCTCTGTCGTACTGCTCAATTTATCGTTCGCCTGCGGACATATCAGACTAGGATTTATAGACGTAGTGAACACGCCATTGCGCTTACTTCCACTAAACATCGTATTATTAGTTCCATAGCCGAGCGTACCGAACTTCGTATATGGAAGCCACGAAATGTTGACCATATTCGAGAAATCGCTAACTATGCTTCTATCATTACAATAAGCTAAATCTTCTAAATATTCTTCATATTCTGTATCTTTTAAATTGTTCTCATACCAAATATCGACTGCTTTTTTGGCCGTCGAATCGCCCGTATTATTGTGCGCTAATTGATAACTCGAAGCTCCTGCTACACCCGTCATATACCCGACATAAGCATTATCGCTCGTATCATCATTCCAAATGCTACTTCCTATCGTTGCCGCTTCGCCCATGTTATCGCATACGCCATCGGCAGTAGGCTTTCCATTATATATCAATTTCGTTCCACCATATTCAGTAGTTCTGACTATTTTCCAACAATGATTGGCAAATATTACGTGATTGTTTTTGACATCGCCGCGATAGAAATATACGGTATTTTTGCTCTCGGTAACATCTGTTTCATAGACGCCTTCGCCATTTGTCGGACTGGATATAGAATTATAGTCTAATCCTACGTCTGTATCTTTACCCAATGAAGAAGATTTAACTATTTCATAAAGACTGGATATATCTGGAGTCGGTCCCGGATTGACTTCTGTCCTTTCGATAGGCTTAGCTACTATCGAACAAGTCATCTCTTTATTGGACACCGCTCTACTAGTAGAATTTCCCACGACATAAGGCTTAGCAAATGTTCCATCTCCTTCAGAAATAGTCACATCTCCGCTTAAAGAAACAGCTGGACGAACTCCCATAGAACGCGTACCTACATTCGTCCAGTAAGACGAAATTGCTCCATTTCCGTATAAGACAGACCCCTGTAGATATGAATTGTATAGAGTCGGTGTCATCATCCACACCGCACTGCCATTTGCATTAGTCAAGAAGTAATTGCTATTGGCGGGCGAAGTGCCCGATGAACCATTATATTTACCTCCTGTAGCTCCGGCATAGACGACTTCATCACCCGTAATCGTAGCCACTGGATAGTTGAGTTTTCCGTTTCCTTTACTCGTGCTGACAGTAAATCTATCACTCGCATTGGCACACTTCAAAGTTGGCGAAGTAACAGAGGCATAACTACCTGCTCGAACGGCAAAACCATAGAGTGTTTTATTAGTTCCATAGCCCAACTGATTAAAATTAGACGCACCACTAGTCCAATTGGATTTATTAGTTGGAATGCTCCTATCGTTACACCAAACTGTATCCTCTAGCATACCTGCATAGGAGGTGTTCTTAATATTCGCTTCATACCACGCATCTATCTTCTTTTTGAGTAACGAATCGTTATTATTAGCGTGTGTACCGGCGAGATTAGAACCAGTCGAACCGTACATATATCCCGCATAAGCATTGTCGTTCGAAGCCGGATTAAAAGTTGTAGAACCGATACCATCGCCAGTAGGTTTAGAACAAGTTCCGTTAGACGATACCCCGTTATAGAGAATCTTTATACCTCCTGTCTCTGTCGTCCTGAGTATTTGCCAACAGAATCCAGCGTATATGACATTATTATTCGATATATTACCTCTATAAAAGTAGACGGGATTTCCTGAGTCGGTATTCGTAGTCTCATAGACACCTTCCCCATTTGTCGAACTCGATATGGCATTGTAATTGATGCCGTTCGCCGTATCCAGTCCCTTCGATTGAACTTTTATAGTGTCGTACAAGAGCGCTGTATTAGCAGTAACTGAAGCATCCATTTCGCCATCCGCGGACGCTAGAGCTTTGATGTTCATCGACCCCGTCTTGTCGGTTACAGATATATTGTCATGGTCTTTAGGCGTACAGCTGACGCTAACCTCGGCATCGTATTCCCAACTCTCGTTCAAAATGGAATAATTGATAACGGACTCGCTTTCCAAGTCATCTACACTGAGGACAAAGCTATCTTTAGTAGAAGATATCAAATCTGTTCTATCGATACCGTTGATGATTAAGTCTTTGAAAATTATGCTGAAGTTGTTCATCTTTATCGAAATTTTTCCATCGATATTCAAAGCAGTATTCAATACGGCGTAGCCAAAAGTCATAAACAAAATAGATCCAATAAACAATTTTTTAACAACTTTTTTTCTCATTTTTCGCCATCTTTCTATACTTTTAGAAAAAAGTCTTTTCTTAAAGACTCTTTATTTGCTTTTAACACTCTTTTTAGTAGTCGCTTTCTTCTTAGTAGTCTTATTTCCAGAAGCCTTCTTCGCAGTAGTCTCGATATGTTCTATCTCTATTTTCTCAGAAGCAACTTCGCTACCTCTCAACTTTTCCGTCTTAGTCGGTTTCACTTTTAGAAGTTTCATATCCATATCTCTCGCTCTCATGATATAAATGTAGGATACTTTCTCATCCATGATGTAGAATATCGCTTCTTCGCCCGGCTTGTCCTCGTGGAATAGTATAGGTTTTTCTACGCTGTCGCGCACGTTTATCAAGTCGTCAATCGACTTCACCAACTCTATCCGAAGACTTCTCGTCTTTATTATATCTTCAGCACTCTCGGTGATGTGTGTCTCTGTGATGTACCCTTCATAGTCGCGCAATATCTTCTTCAATTTCTTGGTGTAAATTGCATGCGCATCTTTTTTAGGAATAAAGCTCCAAATTATAGTAGCGATTGCCAATCCGTCTAAAACGAACAAAACGATAGCTGCTACGAAGAGAACGACATTAGAAATTTTTAGTGAGTCGCTAATCGCTATCTCTTCTTTGTTGTTCGCTAGGGCGTATTCCATGGTGATATCGACGTTCTTTTTTGTAAGTGGAATATCCAAGCTGATGACCGAATTTTTATTGAACTCATCCCAACTGCCATCTTTACCACTTATATTGACAAATAATTCGACGACCACCTTAGATACGGCTGATATGCCATAATTGTCGATGAAGCTATTTGCCAAGTTGTTATATTCGCCATAGTTGATTTTGACATTTTCTTTTAAACTGAAAGACGAATTTTCGACTGGCGAAAACGGCATTTTTTCTACCAGCGTTTTCTCATTCCTATATATATTTTTTCCTTGTTGATTGTTTACTAAAACTGTCGCTGTTACGTAATAGGAGTAATTCAACTCTTTATTTTCATAAGTCTTAAATTTATAATTTAAATCGACATCGACATAGTCGATTAATGACGCTATATACTGTTTATCTTTTGGTAAATAGGCATCGCTATAATACTCGTTTGATTTCAAGTAGACATTATAATCGATATTGCTAGTGTTAGAATAACTTACGCTGTACTCGCTTTTTCTGTCGATAGAAGTATACAAAAGTACGACTGCGTAAGCACATACCATAACTAAATAAACAATTATAACTGGAAAATACTTATGTATTTTCTTCTTCTTCAAAGCGTCCATATATTCACCACACTAACCTAGAGCCACTCATTTATCAAAACAGATGGCCACGCTACCCACAAAATTTTATTATTGACTATGCCGACGATTTCATCCCTAGTCACTATCCAACTATCGGCCTTCTCGTTTGCATCGCCCTTCGTCCTATATGTCATTTCACCTTTGTAGTCGTCGATTGCTTCGATTACTCGATGAACTATCATCATGTTGTTCTTTTTAAAGACGATTATTTCCCCTTCTTGTACAGATTCTTCCTCTTTTAATCGGTGATATAACACGGCATCACCTTTATCGATAGTACCCGTCATCGAGCCGCTTCCGATGGCTATGAGGCCATATCTAAAGTTGCACGATATCAACATCACGAGCATTGCCAAAAGCACCACCATAACTGCATTCCACAGATTCAGTTGTGACTTGTTCTGCTTAGCAACTCTCTTGACTTTTTTGGTCTGTATAGATTGAATTAATAGATAAGTAATATACGGGAATAAAACCGCTAATATAGCTTTCAAAAACTCGTTGATATCTGGAATAACAGGTGCGATAAACACATAAACTTCTGTCAAAAGCCTATAAACTATGCACAACTTATAACCGTATAGTTTATTTATATAGCTGAGCAATATGTTCTTGGCAATGCTTTGAAGCAGGACCACACATATAAATCTGAAAAAGTCTACTCCGCTATTGATAGATACGACACTAGAAGTTACGACTATGTCTATGAGAACTAAATTGCCCATCGTTAAGAGATTTAATATAAATCTTTTCTTCTTATCCCTGATATTCACAAGAGACAATACATATCTCAAAACTTCCATGAGGATTATCCCGAACAGAGTCATAAAGACGTACCAGAAAGATACATGACCCTTATACACCGCTAAACTGTTAGAAGAATATCCACTAAACAAACCGATAAAATATATGCTCCCTAAATATGCTAGACCGACTAAACCTATTATGTATAATACATCATTATTCTTAGTTTTGTACGGCTTGCGATATTTAACTACGAGGAAGAGCATTAGCATTAAAAACGTTATTATATAAATGAGTGTCCAACCCAATGATGGAGTTTTTAATACAAAAACATTAAAGAATAGTAAAACAAATAACAATATTTCTATTACGATTTGAAATAAAAATTTTACCATTCACCTCACCACTCTTTAATTACTTTCTACTAAAAACTCTTAGTTAGCGTCTGCAGATGCACTTAATTCACAAGTAACAGTATATTCGACGTCATTTTCTCCGACAAAAGAACGAATCATCTCTACGACGACTGTATCTGTAGTGTCAGTTGTTGAATTTGCTGCTACTGTTTTAGTATTAAAACCGTTAGTAGCTGCAACTTTTACATATGGATTAGCTGGAGCTTCGCCTTCACCAGCATACTCTAGAGTACAAGTAGTTCCTCCAAGAGTAACAGCGAATGGATTTTCGTTTTTAACATTATAAGTTAATGTATATTTTTCTCCAACGGTGTTCATAGCTGGCGTAGTAAACGTAATAGTCTTCTTATCGGCACTCAACGTAGGTGCTGTAACGCTCGCTTGTTTAGTAGCATCGCTAGCTGTCAATGTAGGCGCTTTTCCTGTTTCATCAGCAAAAGTAACTTTCTTAGCGAAGTCATCTTGGTTCTGAGTAACAGAAGTACTACCATTCATGTTAAGCGTAGTAGAAACTACTGCGAAACCGACAGTAATAGTTAAAATTGCGACTACCAATCCGATTTTTACACTTCTACTTTTCTTCATCCTATCTTTACCTCCTATGATAAAAATAATACTCCTTTTTTATCAAAAATGCAAGAAAAATGTCGAATTTTGCTTTCCACAGTAATACATTTTGTAACAAACTTTTTTAACACTTAAAAAAGCACATAGACCATGTGCTCTAGTTAAACGTTTTTCCCCATTTTTACTACGCCTCTATTCTTACATGAGTCCTTACCCTCTGGACAAAACCCTAGAACTTTGCAAGATGCCCCATACTCTTCACCTATTAATGGAGTGACACTAGAAGCTTCCTCGACCATCTGATTGACCAAACCCCTAATCTCCCATTGAGCTTTGTTACAGCACCGCATTCTGCTTACCCATTCGAGTGCGCGCGCATTTATGGTAGTCGTCACATTGCACGAATTGCCGGATAAAAGAAAATATATCAAGTCTTCTTCTCTAACACCTCGTTCTTCAAATTCTCTTTTCAACTTGCGGTTTTCTTCGAGTATTTCATCATATTGATCTCTACGCGCCTCGACAAATGATATGGGAGTAACATAATTTTTTAAATCAAATGTCGTAAAATCTGGTACTATGAGCGAATGCATTCTATGTCTAGTAAGATGCGTCAAAACGGCAAGAGATATGGGAATTTCAAACGTATAATAAACGGATTCCAATTCTCTTTGTTGTTTGCTTCTCGCTATGGCATCTATTATTTCTTTTTTTATAGATGGATTACTAGCTGAAACGGTGTCGATTAAATCGCATGCTTCCTGATAATCGATATGATATCTCGCCATTATAGCTCTCACGACTACTTTATAATCTCCATCTTCGGTATAGTCCAATAGATGAACTCTATCCAGAACCTTGTGCTTAGATGTAATATTAGTTGAATAAGAATCCAAGAATGCTAATTTATCTCCATAATAGTATTTATCTTTCTCTTTTTTCAAAGCTACTTTCAAATATGGAACATATTCTTCGATTAAATCTTTTAATTTTTCTCCTAAATCCCTTATTTCGTCTATCTTAGAAATGTTTCCATATAACATATCCCCTACCATATTGAATAATTCGTGCACGTCGCAACCCATGATGATGTTGCTGTGATAAGAATACGGCAAAATATACCGGCAATCTTCGATAGGAAGGTTTTCATCGACTAAATCGCCATATTTATTGAATAGCGATTGCATGTGTTCTTTGTATATAGCTTGAAGCTCACTATTGTCGGATATGACATTGCCATTTTTATCCTTAAACTCTGGAACATAAAAACCCACATTTCTAAAATCGACATTTCTCCTAGATTTAATCGTAAAAGATGTAAGCCTATACCCTATTATCGTCTGTTCGACGATAGGAGTGACATCTTCGAGCGCAAATACCAAATAATCGTGTTCCTCGATAGATGTGTGACCGAGTCCGATTACTAATTTTGCCAACTTTAAGTTCGTTTCATAATCGTTATGCGATTCTATTACTTCTGTGACAGTTCCTTCCGACCGCGAAAGATTTCCCGCAGATGCCACTATTTGCAATCTCTTTTCTATTTCTTCTTTGGTGTTGCCACCCAACATTATTACTTTCATAAGTGCCTCCCTGAATTTTCTTAATAAATATTATATCATTTCTAATCTTCAGCGTCTATGACTTTTTCCAATTCTTGCCCAATTTTTTCAACTACGCCGACGACGAGTGCATTTCCCATCATAAAATATCTCTTTTTGTCGCTCATGCCGGTATCTGTCCAATTATCTGGAAATCCATTTATTCGCTCACATTCGACAGGAGTCAATAATCTCAATTCGCCCGTTTTATAATCTTCTATGACGTGCGTCATTCTGCTAAGACCGCTTTCCGATGTCAACATCGTCCGCGCAGGACTATCTAAATTATCTGGAAACGGCATCGACCCTTCCGAATACATATAGGTTTCCCCGTTCGGTTTAACTCTTGGAATCCTTTTGCTACCCTTTAATACTCTAAATTTTTCTACCTTATCAGCACTTAAAAAGTACTTATTATCTACTTCTTTTTTTTCTCTTATCTCCTTGAGCGGAAATACATCTTTACAATTTGCTTCGAGTTTTGCAGTATATATTTCTCCTTCGCACATGACTCCGGCATTATAAAACCTAGTAGCAAAATTGTTACTTATGTCGACTAAATTTTTATATATCGTTTTGGATATGCTGGCTACATTGTACTCGATTTCTCTATCTTTGACGGGAAACTCATTTGAAAAAATCCCCTCTTTAAAGACGATATCTTTCATATCGATTTTCTTCATTCTCTTATAATATTTAGTCGTTTTGTGATAGGCGATGATAAAGGTTCGCCTTCTCTTCTGGGGTAAGCCGTACTCTCCGGCGTTGATAACTCTCCACTCTACGGCATAGCCGTTATCGTATAGACTGCGAAGTATTACACCAAAATCTCTTCCCCTTTGACTTGCTGGCGATAACAACAATCTATCGACGTTTTCTAAGAACACAAATGGCGGCTTTTTTGCCTTTAATACGTCTACAATCGCCCACCACAAGATTCCTTTCTTACCTTTGATTCCTTTACTGCTAGAAAGCGTTTGAGCAACAGAATAATCCTGACATGGAAAACCACCGACGAGCAGCGTATGGTCCGGTATCTCTTTTTTATCGACCTCGAATATGTCGACATTGCTCACGTCCTTGTTACCAAACCTCTTAGCATAGCAAAGAAAGGCCTCCTGCGTTTTAGTAGAGGGTTCCCATTGATTGGCCCAAACGAAGTTCCAATTGCCACTTTCGATTGTCTTGCCCTTTTTCAATTCGACGTGATTCAAACCACATCTAAATCCACCGACGCCCGCAAATAATTCTACTACCGTTTTTTGCATAGGTTACCTCCTGATAATTGCTAAAATATTCAATTATATTATAATGTATTTGGCCAAAAAGATCAATACCCAATTTGCCTTTTAATCTCATAAAAGTACCACCAGTTAATAAACTGGTGGAACTAAATCTTCATATTTATCACTTTTACTGCGGGACAATAAAGACGTTAAACGCATACTCGCTCGCGGTAGCAGGATTCGGAATCGTAATACTGCTGTGAGCTTCCCAGTCACTTGTAATCGCATAACATTGCGCATAACTGAATTTGTAACCCGATGGAATCGTTATACCTAAATTCGCCAAAGTAGTTGCATTTGTAAAGTCTATCACGGTTCCCGGATTGATATCGCGCGTTTGAGAAGAATAATTGGCTGTGCCATCCACTATGTGATAATGGAAAGTTACAGGCACGGTATACGATATCTTCCTAATGTAAACCGCAAACTCGTAAGAAGTCTCGCTGGTTTCAGCCGGAATTTTGATACTGCTATGAGCCGCCCAGTCGTTTGTAATTGCATAACATTGTGCAAAGCTGAACGTATAACCCGCTGGAATCTCTATTCCTAAACTCGATAAAACAGATGAATTTGTAAAATCGATTACAGTTCCAAGTTCTATTTCATATGTTTCGACAGCATAGTATGTAGAACCATTTTCTATATGGAAATTCATCGTTACTGGAATTTTTGGTTTAGGAACTTTTTGCTTTTCGCCTTCAGTAGCATCAGATACGAAAGCCTGTTTAATTTTGACATTTTCTTGGACTACCTCTTCTTCGATAGTTATTTTTCCTATATGATTAGCTAGAAGATTGCTTTCCCAAATATCCGGATTAGCAAATTGTACGGCATAATCCGAAATGCTTGCATTAGCGATTTTTAAATATACTTCCCATTCTCCAGAATCCATATCGCTAGGTACGTAGAAATAGAATTTGACAGCTTTCGTTTCATTGCTTTTAATCTCATTTGGGTTGATATCCAATAGGGCTTCGTAATAGTAGTCACCCTGTCTTAAAATGACAGACATTTTTTGACTTCTCATTATATTTCCAAATCCCACATTTTCTATTTCCGCTCTTACTCCGCAGATTTCACCTTTTTTTGCCGAAGCAGATATCTTAGAATTTCTTAAAACTATTCGATACCCTAAGTGGTCACTTATATATTTATGGGCAGTTTGTCCATCGTATTCTGTATCTGGAGAAGAATAATTTTGCTCTTTCCACTTGTCTATAACATTTAAATTAAACAAGCTATTTAAATATGCCGTATGCGTTTTAGGCATTTCATTTATTGCAAAACTGCTATCATTATACTGTGTATCTTCGGCCTCTCCGGACTGAGTAACCTCCCCACCATATAATGTATACTCTCCATGAACTTGCATCCAATCTATAAATGTATTCCTATCGATTTCATTATCGAATGTTCCTAAATCTGTAGCGCTGCCGAGATATCCATCGTTAAATATGCCCAATCTCTGTTGAGAATGGTCTAGTTCTCCCACCACTAATTTATAAAAATATGGTTTTCTTACATTTACTATCATTTCATTAGGCGTATTATCTAAAAGCGTTTCTATTAGCTCTTTGTAATAATTGTCGTATTGATATTGTCCAGCAGAATGCATCTCACCCCAAGGACCCAAAAATCCTGCTTCTACAGTGGAGATGATATCTTTATTCGTCTCGAAGAAAGATGAAAGCTGAGCGATGTGATTTTTAATCGTCGCAAAAGACAAAGGCTCTTTTTCCGTATCTCCATTAAAGGCATAAGAGAACCTTATGATGACGCTTAATTTATTTCTTCTAATAGTATTTACTAAAGAATTCAATGCTTGAATATGACTCTCTGTAAAATCTTTGTCGACTTTATCCGAATTCACATTACCCGATAGCTGCCCTATATCGATTCTTAAATGTATTATGGAGATTTTTTGATTTATGGCTTCTATACATTGTGTTTGCATGTCATATGAAGCTACATCACCTAGGTTGATAGTAATAGGTCTATACCAACCTCTATCGGGATTAGTTATAGTAAGAAGACTATCTTGATAATTCATATTTTGCTCAATCATTTTTTTATCTATATATGTAGCATCTGAACTTATCCATTGCTCTACTATATTGCTCGAAAGTACATTTTGTAAATAGCCACCTTTTAAATTAAAACTTACCGTTTGATCGCTATCTGTATCGTTCTCAATCAC
>CAZXXI010000020.1:0-13627 GCA_964644815.1 uncultured Muribaculaceae bacterium | reverse complement strand
GTGGTTGATGACACCGTTTAGATATAGCACTCATGCGCGCATGATGATGTTGTCTGCGACGGGCGAATTAGGAGACAATGCCGTTCCGACGACAGGTGTCTACGCAAGACCCGTCATAAACATCAAAGCCGAATACGCTAAGAACTTCTTAGGCGATGGCACAGCTACTAATCCGTATAGAATATCCGGTGAAACGCTTTAATGTCACATAAAAACAATCGACGAATCAGATGCCGATTGTTTTTATTTGGGATTATTATTCTCCCTTATTCTTAGTTATTTTCTTAATGATGTCCTGTCCTGATACATTGCTACTACCGAAAGCCTGTAAAACTTCGATAGGTACTGCAAATATGATTGTATTCGATTGATCAGAAGAGATATCGTTAATAGTCGCTAGCGTTCTCAAATGTAGTGCACCTGGAGAACTACCCATTATAGAAGCTGCTTCTGCTAAGTTTTTACTAGCTTCGACTTCACCATTCGATTTAGTTATGACGGCTAATTTCTCGCGCTCAGCTTCAGCGACTTTAGCAATAACTCTTTGCATCTCTTCTGGTAGTCTGACGTCTTTTAGCTCGACATTTTCTACCTTGATTCCCCATGGATCAGTAGCTTCGTCGATGACTTTACAAATCTTCTCGCTGATTTTTTCACGATTAGATAACAACTCATCTAAAGTAACTTCGCCAACCGCATTACGCATAGTCGTTTGGGCTAACTGACTTACGGCATAGAAATAATTCTGAACTGCTAAAACTGCTTTAGAAGCATCAAATATGTTATAATATATGACGGCATTTATTTTAACAGATACGTTATCCTTAGTAATCGTATCTTGTTCGGGAACGTCTACCGCGACAGTACGAATATCGACTTTCTTATAGCTTTGGAAAATGGGCAATACGATATTCCAACCCGGATTCAAAATTTTTGAGAACTTACCGAGAGTGAATAAAATGCCTCTTTCATATTCTTCGACCTGTTTAATGGACATCAAAATGATGACGACGACGATGACTAAAATCACATATACCATACAACTTAACTCCTTTCAAACATATATTATCATAAATTATGAAAAAAACAAGAAAACTATGCAAAAAAAAGTCGATTTATTTGACAAAGAAAAGAAAAAATTATATCATTTTAAATAGAATAGGGTTGGTCATGTGAAAACTAAAAAGAGATATTACAAGAGATATTATCGCGTTCAAATCGTCATCGACATCGTCCTCATATTATTGGGCTTTATCGTCTCTGCATTTCCTAAGATATCCTCACTCAATGCTAATATCGTTTTTTATACGTTGATGTCCATCTATGCCGGATTGGAATTTCTAGAGTACTTCATCAGTAAATACAGCAAAGAATCTATTTATTTAGCCATTTCGAGCTCGGTATGTGCTTTCAGCGGCTTCTTCTTAAAAAATCTAGATGCACCTACCGTCCTATCTATCACGCTCGTTGCTTGGATTTTGATGATTTCGATAAGCAAAATAATAGGTTTCGAAACTATCTACGAAAGAAGAATAAATCTCTTCATAGTCAAACTATCGGCACTCAGTACGGTCATTTTAATAGGTATACTAGTGAGCATAAACATATATTTTAGGATGAGTGCGATAGGGCACATGCTAGCGCTCATGTACATCACCTACGGTTTCTTAGAGCTCTTATGCGATGTTCTCGACTATGCAAGTGCCTATCCTAAAATTATAAAGGAGTAAAAAAATATGGGAGTATTAAATATAATAGAAAAAAAACGTCTAGGCGAGACTTTAGACAAAGATGAACTGCAAGAGATATTTATGGGCTATCTACAGGGAAGAGTAGCCGATTACCAGATGTCTAGCTTGCTCATGGCAATTGCGATAAACGGCATGTCATTTGAAGAGACTTTAGCTCTAACCGACCTCATGCTCTACAGCGGTTCTAAGATGGATACATCTAAAATAAATGGTATAATGGTCGACAAACACTCGACTGGTGGAGTAGGAGATAAGACGAGCCTCATCCTTGGACCCATCATGGCCTCTCTCGGATTAAAGATGGGAAAGCTCTCTGGACGTGGTCTTGGGATAACCGGAGGTACTATCGATAAATTGGAAAGTATTCCCGGCTTTAAAGTGTCCCTCTCTAAAGAGGAGTTCATCTTCGATTTGAACAAAGTCGGTTTCACCGAATCCGAACAGACAGCAGAATTTACACCTCTCGATAAAAAGATATATGACCTCCGCAGCGTCACTGGTACCGTATCTTCTATTCCTCTCATAGCTAGTTCTATCATGAGTAAAAAGCTAGCAGTTGGAGCCGATTACATCCTCATCGACCTCAAAGTAGGAGAGGGAGCTCTCATCAAGACCAAAAAAGAAGCTGTCGAACTCGCGAATACCATGATTGAAATAGGTAAAGCTTACAACAAAATGGTCATACCGATTCTCACCAATATGGATAGGCCACTCGGAGACAACGTCGGAAATGCCCTCGAAGTAATCGAAGCACTAGACGTCTTAAAGGGAAAGACGGGTATTTTAAGAGATCTCGTCATCGAACTAGGAAGCCACCTCTATAGCAGGGTCAAAAGAGTCAATACCGATGTCGCCATTCGCGAAATAGAAAAAGTTTTAGACGAAGGTAGAGCTTACGATAAGTTTCTCGAATTCGTCCAAACTCAAGGAGGAAATTTGGACAAACTCGAACTAGCGCGTTTTCTAGTACCACATAAGAGTACTGCCGAGGGTACTCTCAAAGACATTTCAGCTTCCAAGATAGGCGAACTATCTTTAGAATTGGGCGCTGGTCGCAAGAAAAAAGAAGACCCTATCGACTACGGCGTCGGTATCGTCATCAATAAACACATCGGCGACTACATAAAAAAGGGTGACATCTTAGCTTACACTTACCAACACGACCAGATGGATTATACCGACGAACTTCTAAAGGCCTTTAAAATTGTAAAGTAGATGTAATATCTAGTTAAAAAACCTTCGATTTATTATATAATTATATTGGAGGTTAGCATGAAAGTAATAATAACCGCAGGTGGAACGGGTGGCCACATCTATCCCGCCTTAGCAATAATAGATAAAATAAAAGAACTCGAGCCGAAGAGCGAATTCATCTATGTCGGGACTACCAACCGCATGGAAAAAGACATAGTACCCGCGCTCGGTATAGAGTACGTCGGCATAGAGATGTATGGGCTGACTAAGAATATATTGAAAGATATAAAAGTATGTCTTTTGTTATCCAAAAATCAAAAAAAGATGAAAGAACTGATGAAAAAATTTCAACCCGATGTCGTCATCGGTACGGGTGGCTATGTGACCTATCCCGTCATCAAAGCAGCTAAGAGTCTCGGCATCAAAACGTTCATCCACGAACAAAACTCTATACCCGGTAAATCGAATAGGATGCTCGCTAAACTCGCCGATAAAATCGGTGTAAGCTTCGAAGATAGTAAAGCCTATTTCGACGAGACAAAAACCGTTTTCACAGGAAATCCCTGCAGCGAAAGAGCACTAGCTATACCCAAAATATCGCGTACCAAATATGGACTGTCTTTAAACAAAAAATTCGTCCTCATGGTTCAAGGTAGCTTAGGCAGCTCTTCCGTCAACGAGAAGATGAAGGAATTTCTCTCTTCCGTCGACGGCGAAGATTATGAAATACTCTACGTAACTGGCAAGAGCTCTTATGAAGAGTTTTCTAAAAACAAATTCAGCAAAAACGTCTTTCTCGTTCCTTACGTGGAGAATCTCTCCGGACTCATGAAAGACGCCGACCTCATCATAAGTAGAGCAGGAGCCAGTTCGATAAGTGAAATAATCGCTCTTAAGAAGTTATCGATTTTGATACCTAGCCCCTATGTCGCGAATAATCACCAATATTATAATGCTCTAAGTTGTGTTAAAAACGGAGCCTGTGAATTGATTGAAGAAAAAGATTTGACCACAGACATATTAAAGGGCTGTATAACCCAACTCTTAAACGATTTAGAACTCGGTATCAACATGCGTTACAACCTATCGAAGATGAGTAAAAACGATTCTAGTACGACTATCTACGAGACGATAAAGGAAATGATGAATTAGAAGATGGAGAAAGCCGTTAAAAAGACAAAAAAAGTTGTTAAAAGAAGGCTCAAGCTGAAAGGAGTCCTCTTTTTGCTGTGTTTCTTTCTCGGCATCTACTTAATCGCATCTTTTCTTCTATCCATAGAAATACAAGCAGTTTATATAAGGGGAAATGATTTACTAAAGGATTCCGAAGTATTAAAATTGCTCGGTTTAAACGAAAAAAAGAAGTTTTTGACTTATAGTGCTAGTTCATCCTGCAAGGAGGCTCTTTCTAATCCCTACATCGAAACGTGCAAAATAAAGAGGAGACTGGACTTCAAATTGGAAGTCATTATCACCGAAAATGTTCCACTTTTTTACTATGCACCCGAAAGTTCTATCGTTTTGTCCAATGGTGAAAAAGTGACCGCGGAAAACAACTTTGGTATACCGACATTATTAAACATCGTCCCCGAAAAAGTTTTCACCAAATTTGTGACTGGACTAGCTAAAGTAAAAAGTGATATAATACGTTCCATGAGCGAAATCGAGTATTCTCCGACGATGGCCGCCAACGGTTCTTATATAGACGAAGAGAGATTCATCATGAGCATGAACGATGGCAACACAGTCTATATTAACAATCGCAAGATGTCCATACTTGATATGTATGATACCATCTATGCCAGCATCGGCGACGTAAAGGGAACTTTCAACTGCGATTGTGACGAAGATACTTGTATATTTACGAAATATGGTGAATGATATGGATTATAACAAAGAGATGGAAAAATTGATCGAAAACTTGGACCGCGTTCCGAGTCTTCTTTTGCACACCTGCTGTGCACCTTGTTCGAGTGCCGTCATCGAAAGACTCAAAGATTACTTCGATATCACCGTAATATATTATAATCCTAACATCGAACCCTATGAAGAATACGAGAAGCGTAAAGCTGAACAAAAGAGATTTTTAAAGGAAATCAAAAGTGCTAACAAACTCGACTTCATCGATGCCGACTACGATAACGACGCCTTTAAAGAGATGGCAAAAGGCCACGAAGACGACCCCGAAAGAGGAGCCCGCTGTTATATGTGCTACGAAAAAAGAATCTCATATACTTTTAATAAAGCCCGCGAACTCGGGTATGACTACTTCGGTACGACTCTCTCCGTAAGTCCATATAAAGTCTCTCGTTGGATAAACGAAATCGGACTAAAACTCCAAACAGAAGATACTCTATTTTTGGTCGCCGACTTTAAGAAAAAGGACGGCTACAAGAGGAGCATAACTCTATCAAACGAATACGGCCTTTATAGACAGAACTACTGCGGATGCACCTTCTCCCAAAATAGAGATAAATTTTAAAAAGCCTAAATGGCTTTATTTTTTTGACAAAAATTTTAAAGTATGTGTTGTATACTAGATAAGAAACGCTAAACCTCAGCTAATAGTTGCAATTTCGCTTGCGTTTACTACCTTTCCAGTTGTATAATTTAAGCATAATAGTAGGACATAAAAGTCATATAAAAGTGAGGAATAGTAATGGATAAAAAGAATAATAAAACTAAAGTTGTATTAGGAGTAATCTTTGTCGCAAGCATCGCAGTCATTATAGGTTCACTATCATATGCCTACTTCAGTCTAGAGACAGGAGAAGTTAAAAATCAAGAGTTGTCGGTAACCTCAGGAACTATGCGCATGACTTTCAGTGACAACGACTCCGGTTTCAACGGTTCATTAAACTTTGGAGAATCGGCCGAGAAGTTATTCATACTCGAAAACACGGGAACACTACCAGTAGTAGGCCAGATAAACTTTGTCGATATGATAAACACATATCTAGAAGGGTCACTTACTTATAAACTAGATTATAAAACCTTAGAAGAGAGTACTTCTTGGACAGAAGTATTAGCTAAGAAGAATGTACCTCAAAGCAATACAGCGATTACGAAAGAATTATCTAAGAACATAGAGTTACCAGTAGGAGCAAAGTATTACTATAGATTAACTATAACACTAGAGAACTTACCAACGGTAGACCAGACAGCAGATTTAAATGCAACATTCTCAAGTATTTTTAATATAACAGAACCCGGTGAATCACCAATAGACAAGATAATAGCAAATGTAAAAGATGGCAATCCTAATTTTGCAACCGCTGCGACAACTGATGAAGGAATATATGCCTTAGAAGATGACTATGGAACTAGTTATTACTATAGAGGTGCAAGCCAAACGAACTATATTAAATACGGAAAAAATAAATCAGGACAAGACATGTGGTGGAGAATCATCAGAATCAATGGCGACGGTTCAATGCGTATCATCTACGATGGAACAGAGGGCTATGCTAATGGAGTAGCCAACGATGCAAGATATGCCAAAATAAGTCAACCTTGGAATACACAATATAACGATGCTAAATATGTCGGATATATGTTTGGAGGAACTCAAGGAGCAGCAAGTACATCCAAAGAAGAAGCACAGACAAATGAAACAGAAAGTGGTGCTAAAATAGCAGTAGACACTTGGTACAAAGAAAACATCATTGATACAGGATATAGCAACAATATAGTAGACATGATATTTTGTAATGATAGAAGTACCCCTGGTCAATCTATTACTGGCTGGCAATATGATACAGGTTTAGGCTATGGAAACAACATGACTGGTTATGGAGCAACAGTGAGAACAGGAGTATGGAATAGTGCGACAGTAACACCACAACCCAAATTCACGTGTGAAGTAAAGAACGATGCCTTCACAGTAAATGAAAGTGAAAAAGGAAATGGAGATTTAATATATCCAGTAGGATTAATAACAGCAGATGAAATATTAGCTGCCGGAAGTGGAAAATGGGGAACAGCAAATCAATCCTATTATTTATACAAATCATCAAATTATTACGGATGGTCGCTTTCACCTTATACTTTTACTACTTTTGCTTATATGTTTACAATCTACAAAAACAGTACATTGGGTGGCGAATTGGCCAACCTCACTCTCAGTGCCATCGCGCCCGTCATAAACCTCTCTGCAGATTACGTGAGTACCTTAACTGGAGAAGGTACGATGACGAATCCCTACGTCGGAAAATGAATTACGAATTCATCGTCTTTGAAATAAAGTTCAAAAAATGACTCATAAAAAAAGAGACTCCTAAAATCAAATATTTATTTTGATTATGGGCCTCTTTTATATTGTTTGAAGTCGTTTGCTCATGCTTTAATTGGTCTATTCAAAGGTTCTAGTTGAGCACTTTCATCGCCTGTCAAATCGTAATAAACCAATGCTGCTGCCTGTTCTATTTCAAAAATGCGATTATACATCTTATAAACTAATCTCGGATTGTTTAGTTCCTTGAGATAACTTCTTCCGACGTCGTCGAAGCCTAAGATGCGATATTCCTCTTGAACTTCTTCCATATCTGTCTTTTCTATCCCGAGCAATATGTGGATTAACATCCTCCTCTGCCTATTCTTCGTGTAGCGTTTGCTCTTCAATCTGTCCAACAAATCTTCGAAAGAACTTGCATACACGATTTCCTTTTTCAACTTGTTTTCTAGTCCCTCATCGACTCCTAAATACCTCTCTAAATGTTTGTCCGTTATGACTTTGAAACGCACGAGTTCGAAGAGCTTATCTTCATCTATTTTATTTATCATGGTTGCATCGTAATTCGGTATGTGTCTTCTAATATCTTGTCCCTCTTTAAGCTTTTCTCTTATATTAGATGCACTGACGATTTTATCATCGCTTTCAGTATCGTTATAATCGCTCGTCCTCTTAATCGTCACCACTTCGATAGAAGGATTTATCTTATCGACGGCTTTTATGTAGGCGACGCCTAAGATGTCATTGCTGGACAATCTCACTTTCAGTGATGAAGAAAGACTGGAAGGATAGTTAGAACCTTTTGCGAGATATTCTTTCACTGTCTTGTCGAATTCGTCCACCGTCTGCATTGTCGCACACTTCTTCAAAAGCTCTAAATCGTTCGATTCACTTCCAAAGACTATTGTATCGACTCCTGCTTCGTTTAAAGTCTTCACGGCTTGCAAGGCAAAATAGTCTGCCGAATTGGTGCCGTATAAGACGGGCAATTCTAATACGAGATTAATACCGTATTTCAAAGCTATCTCCGTTTTATTCCACTTCGATATTAAAGAGACTTCGCCGCGTTCCAAAAAGTAACTGCCCAAGACGAGTATCAAAATAGAATCGGGATACATCTCTTTAATCTTCTCTATGTGATACACGTGACCGTTGTGGAAAGGATTATATTCACAAATAATTCCGATTTTTTTCATAAGACATCACGTAGAATAGTTTAACAAAACGCACCACTTTATACAAGTTTTATTTGATTTTGGGTAAACTAAAAGAGAGGTGAACTACGTGTTAACTACAAAAAGAAAGATTACGTGGGACAAATACTTTTGGCTTTTTTTATTCGCATCAGTCCTAGGAGCTCTTTACGAAGAGGGACTCCATATCGTCCTCTATTACTTCAAACACGGTGTCTTCGACTATTCGCGTCGAAGTGGAGTATTATACGGTCCCATCAGTTTAGTCTATGGAATAGGAGCCGTCCTCATGCTCTTTATCACGCGTAAAAAGGAAGAGAAGTGGTATATAGTCTTTAGTAAAGTAGCTATTTTAGGTGGTGTAGTCGAATTTCTTCTAAGCATCGTGCAAGAACTATTGACTGGTCACACGTCATGGGACTACAGCGATAAATTTTTAAACATCGCCGGTCGAACGACGATTCCCTACATGCTCTTTTGGGGCGCACTGGGCGTAATTCTCGTCAAGGGCATCTATCCCAAAATTGCCAAACTTTTAGACAGCTTAAAGGGTAAAACTTATTACATAGTGACGACTGTACTGTTCATTTTAGTCCTCGTCGATATAGCCATCTCCGGTTTAGCAACAGCCCGCGCTAATATGCGCGAAAAGGGCATAGAGCCTTATACTTTCATAGGAGAACTATGCGACGAGTATTTCGACGACGAATATATCGAAAAAAAATATCCCAATGCCGAAGACTGAAAGTCAGCACCATTTTTAGCACTTATTATTGACAAGTGCTAAAAATGGTGTTAAATTTATTGTTGAAGGGAAATGATTGAATGAAAAAGAAAGAATTTAAGGCTGAGTCTAAAAGACTACTAGATCTGATGGTCAACTCCATTTATACGAACAAAGATATCTTCTTAAGAGAACTAATCTCTAATGCGAGCGATGCGATAGATAAGCTCTATTACGAATCTTTGACGAACGATGCCGTATCTTTGGATAGAGATGACTTTCAAATAGAATTGTCCATAGATAAAGAGAAGAGAACACTTACCATCGAGGATAACGGTATCGGTATGACCGAAGAAGAACTCGACCACAATCTGGGAACTATCTGTGAAAGCGGTTCGCTCCTTTTCAAAAAAGAAAAAGAGAATAGGGAGGACATCGACGTCATAGGTCAATTCGGAGTAGGCTTCTATTCGGCTTTCATGGTCGCCGATAAGATATCTGTCACCTCTAAAAAGTTTGGCTCCGAAGAGGCTTACAAGTGGGAGAGCGACGGTTCTGACGGTTACACGATAACTAAGGCGAAGAAAGAACAGTGTGGTACCGAAATAGTTCTCTACCTAAAACCTACCGACGAAGAGTTCGACTACGAAAAGTACCTCGACTCCTATGCGATTGAAGGAATCGTCAAAAAATACTCCAACTATATCGCTTATCCTATCAAGATGCTTAAAACTACTAAAGAGTTAAAAGAAGGTTCCAAAGACGAATATGTCGATGTGGAAAAGATGGAAGTATTAAACAGTATGACACCTATTTGGAAAAAGAGCGAAAGCGAAGTGACTAAAGAGGAGTACGATGCTTTTTATACCGATACCTACTACGACTACGAAGCACCGCTTAAAACATTCCGCACTAGCGTAGAAGGTAAGTGCACATACACCTCCTTATTATTCATACCAGCGCACACTCCATACGACTTCTATAACAAAGATTACGAACGCGGCTTAGCGCTTTACTCCAACGGCGTCATGGTCATGGAGAAGTGTCCAAAACTCTTGCCAGATTATTTCAGCTTCGTCAAGGGTCTCGTCGACAGTCCCGACGTATCTCTAAACATCTCTCGCGAAATATTGCAAGAGGATAGAGAAGTCACCGCGATTGCTAAATCGCTAGAGACGAAGATAAAAAGAGAACTTGAAAGTATGTTGGAAAGCGATAGACCGACCTACGAAAAGTTCTTCGAAAACTTCGGCCTACAGCTCAAATTCGGTGTCTATAACGACTATGGCATGCATAAAGATATTCTAAAAGACTTACTCCTTTTCTATTCATCTAAAAACAAAAAGATGGTCACGCTCAAAGAATATGTGGCATCCATGCAAGAGGGCCAAGACAAGATTTACTATGCTTCCGGTGAGACGTACGACAAAATCGACATGACTCCACAAGTCGAAAGGTTTAAAGACAAAGATATCGACGTTTTATATCTAAAAGACTATATCGATGAATTCGCTATTCAAATGCTCCGCGAATACGATGGTAAAGCATTTGTCAACGTCGCTAAAGAAGATGTCAACCTCGATAGCGATGAAGATAAGAAACAAATCGAAGAGGAAAACGCTAAATTTAAAAGTCTTCTCGACGTCATGAAGGATGCTTTGAGTGGAAATGTCTTTAAAGTAAAGTTTACAAATAGACTCAAGAACCATCCGGTATGCCTTTCTAGCAAAGGAAATCTCTCTATCGAGATGGAGAAAGTGATCAACGCCATGCCGACCGACGAACACATCAAGGCCGAGACGACTCTCGAGATAAACAAAGACCATCCTATCGCTTCTAAGATTAAAGACCTTTACGAAAACGACCTCGAGACTTTAAAGAAGTATACCAAAGTTCTCTATGCCGAGGCATGCACTATCGAAGGATTGCCTATCGAAAACCCTACCGAGATTACTAACCTCGTCTGTGAACTGTTATCTAAATAGAAGCGCCATGCTTCTTTTAGTTTGTAAAAAAATACCTATAATGATATAATCGTTTTAGAAAGAGTGATTATATGAGCATGATTAGCTATGCCTTAAAGGGTAATCTAAAGAGATTTAACGAAAACTTAAAAAAAGTTCACGATAAAACCGGCATGAGCATGATGAAACTGCGCTTCAAATTCTTGAGTGCTTTCGTCTCTTTGCGTTCCGGTTACATCGACCTTCTAAATTACGAACTGTATTCTAAAACCAAGAAAGAATTGAAGGAATACGTCTCCATCAAGGACCAGGATAAGTTCTATGAAATAGTGAGCCCTTCTAAATATAAAAACGAATTTTCATTTAAGCCCAACTTTTTAAAAAAGTTCAAAAAGTACATCGCTCGCGACTTCTTCTACGACGGCGACCTTAAAGAATTGAAAGAGTTCCTCCAAAGGCACGAATACTTCATGTCTAAGCCTTACGACGGACTGGGCGGCCATAAAGTCGAAAAAGTCTATTCGAAAGATATCGAAGATGTCGAAAAATACCTTGAGAAGTTGAAAAACGAACGCCTCTTTTTAGAAGAATATGTCGTCCAACACGAAGAATTAAACCGACTATGCAAGGAAAGTGTCAACACTATTAGAATCATGACGTTCGGTTACAACGGTAAAAGTGAGATACTCTTCGCGGCACTGCGCATTGGCAACGGAGAAGCTAACGTCGACAACTTCCACCAAGGTGGTATGGGCGTACTAGTCGACATCGACACCGGCAAACTCGTAGGCCAGGCTTTCAACAAGAACTTGGATTATTTCGACGAACACCCCAAATCGAAAGTGAAGTTCGACGGTTTCCAAATACCGAACTGGGATAAGATAAAGGAATTAGTTCTAGAAGCTGCTTTGGAAAGCGAACACATCCATGCTGTCGGTTGGGACGTCGCCGTTACCGAAAGTGGAGCAACTTTTATCGAAGGCAATAGGAGAGCTGGATACGACTTACCTCAAGTCCTCTCTAAACGCGGCCGAAAAGACATGATGAGACATTGCTTAGAAATAATAAATGAAAACGAAGGAACAAATTATAAAATATGAGAGTACTAGTTATACCGACGTGGTACCCGAGTGGAGAAGACCGACTCATGGGCATTTACCACAAAGAATTTACCGCTGCATTGAACAAATATGGCATAGAAGCGAACATGTTATTCATCTCGCGCGAACGCCTTTCTGCACCCCTAAAATATCTCTTTATGAAAAAGAAAACGATTGAAGAAGAGAAGAACTATAAAGTATACATCTATCGCATGCTCAATCTTCGAAGAATAGACTTCGATTTACAAATCAAAGCTTATACCAAAAAGCTAGAAAAATCTTTCAAAGATTATTTAAAACACAACCCCAAACCGGATATCTTACATGCCCAAGTGACCGTACCAGCTGGCTATGCCGCAGTCAAACTCGGAGAAAAATATGACATACCCGTCGTCGTCACCGAACATGGAGGCAAATTGGAACGCTTTTTCGAAAGTGAACCTTATAAAAGATACGGTCTTTATGTCCTCGAACATTCCACCTATACGACGGTCAGCAACTACATGAAAGACATCGCTCTTAAATATACGAACGAATGCGAAGTCATCCCCAACCAAGTAGACGTCTCCCTTTTTAAAAACGATTTGACGCGTCACGTCGACGGAACCTTCAATCTGATTACGACTTGTGCTCTAAGAGAAGGAAAGCGCTTGGACATCGCTTTTAAAGCTATACGCAAATTAGTCGACGAAGGCTACGACATCCACTACGACATCATCGGAGATGGCTATTACGAAGACATCTATAAAAAGAGCATGCAAGAAGAGGGCTTAGAAAATATCGTCTCATTCTTAGGTCGCAAGAAAAAAGAAGAGATTCCAGCCTATCTCGAAAAAGCACACGCACTACTCATCTCTAGCGAAATCGAAAGTTTTGCCATTCCTGGCATCGAAGCCCTTGCCTCAGGTCTACCTGTCGTCACTACCGATTGCCTAGGCCCAGTCGAATTCGTCGACGAAAAGTGCGGAGAGATAGCCAAAGTAAACGACCCAGACGATTTAGCGTTCAAGATTAAAACTCTTATCGACAATTACGATAAGTACGATAAAAATTATATGCAGAAAGTCGCGGACAAGTACAGCGACAAGGCCGTCATCGACCGCGCAAAAAAAATATACGAACGAGCTCAAGAAGAGACTAAAAAAGACGTTTGACCAGTGGGTGTATTACCATTTTAATCAATACATACTTCGGTGGATAAACGAAACCAATATATTGCTCTACATTATTTACAAGTTATTGAATATACTATTAAAGTAAGATGAACTTACTAGTTATCTTACAAAAGCTATTTTCTCTCAAGTGCTATTTTCTCTCAAGATAATTGACATTTTGAGCAAAATATAGTATATTATTATTGCATTTAAAGAAGTGCATTAATAAGTAAATGTTAATCGCTTCCGGGTGGTGCGAGCTATAAATGATCCCGGTCGAGAAATGTTAATCGCTTCCAGGTGGTGCGAGCTATAA
>CAZXXI010000019.1:0-14116 GCA_964644815.1 uncultured Muribaculaceae bacterium | reverse complement strand
AATAACTAACAATGAAATATACAAAGAGATAATGCTCAATACGATAACTAATATCACTCGTGGAGAAAAGATTTCGGAGTCGTTCAAAGACCAATGGGCGGTCCCAGATATCGCCTATTACATGATAGTAACCGGCGAAAATACGGGTCAACTAGCAGAGATGATGTCTAAAGTCAGCTCCTACTACCAAGAACAGCACCGCACTATAGTAACTTCTCTAAAAGCTATGATTGAACCTATGCTCATCATCTTCCTAGCGGTTATAGTAGGTGGTATCTTAATCGCCGTCGTAATTCCGATGTTCAATCTATATGGAAATTTAGCGTAGTGAGGTCGGTTTTGATGTTAATCTATCTATTTATATTTATAACCGGCACCGTCTTTGCATCTTTCGTCCACGCCTATGTGACGAGACTATTAAAGGGCGAATCGATTGTCGCCCCGCGCAGCCACTGTACGAATTGCAACCACGTACTATCTTGGTACGAATTGATACCAATCGTCTCTTACATAGTTCAAAAGGGTAGATGCCGCAAATGTGGAATCAAAATAGGGTTAGACTCCCTCGTCGTCGAAATATTGACCGGTTGCCTATTCGTTATAGTTTATTTCATCTATGGCATGAGCTACAAAACTCTTTTAGGCTTTGTCGTAGTCTTGTTGCTCATTTCGATATTCTTATCCGACTTTAAAGAGATGATAATTCTCGATAGTACCTTGGTGACGGGTATCGTCCTCACATATATATTGGTATACTTAGACTTGGGCTTTTGGGAAGGACCATATAAGAGCTTCCTCTATGGAATTGCCGCCTTCGTCCTCCTCTTCGTAATGAAAGTGCTAGGGGACGCCGTCTTTAAAAGGGAATCTCTCGGTGGAGGGGATATTAAGCTCGCCTTCCTCATGGGCTCTATCTTACCGTTTAATCTGTTTCTAATCGCATTGATCATAGGGTCTTTGACCGCACTTCCATACGCACTTTACATCTCGCTTTTTAAGAAGACTAACGAACTAGCGTTTGGACCATTTTTGACGCTCGGTCTCTTCGTAACCTTCCTATTTCAGAATAATATATTAGACTTTTTAAATCTACTCATATATTAGAAAGGACATATTTTATGAAAAAGAAAAAAACATTGTTGATAGTCTTTGCCGTGTTGATTATACTCATCATGCTTCTAGCCGTCGCTGGCATCATCGAAGAGACACTAGGAATGATAATTTCTCTAGCGCTCACCGTCGTCTTTACTGTCGTCATGAGCATCGTCGCGATGAAACACGATGCCCTGTTAGTATCCGTCTTGATGATTCTCTTTACGGTTTTAGGTTCGGCACTTCTCTTCGTAAATCTGAACAATTTCTTAAATGGCAACGTGGACGATAAAAAAGAGTTCTATCTAGAAGTCAAACCGACTGACACCGGCAAAAAGAAGCTCTTTACCATCAACGATAAAGATTTCTACACTTATCACTTGTCGAGCGAGATATTCGTCAAGATGTCCACAGGTGAAAGTTATTCTTTAAGAGATGCTCTTTTCTATAGCCATGTAACTTTAGACGAAATAACTGGACTAGCCATCAAGGATGAGAATACATCCGGTTATTCCCTTTACTACGATGGTGGGTCTACTACATCCGAAAGGGACAGGTACGCCATCATAGTCTGTGAAAAAAACGACGACGTCATCTTTGGCAACTACAATCTTTCTTATGATGCTAGTATCTGCTCTAATGATGAAGATTGATACCTATCATACTGCCGATAGTTGGACTTAACAAAAAGACGATATAATAGATGATTAAAGATAAACTAAACGTCCTATAAAACACGAGATTCAATATGAAGAGTATGCAAACGGCCACCGCGCCTATCTTTAAGCCTTCCAAGTAACCTTGCTTAGAGGCTTTTTTTCCTTTAGAAAAGCCTAAAACGAACATTAAGATAGCCCAAAATATAAAATTCAACTTTACGATAGTCGCTAGACTTGCTAAACAGTTATAATATAGTGTCGTCCAAACTAAAATGTAACCTACAATGACGAAGAATAAAATTAAGGGCTTTTTGACACTTTTCAAAACTTTTTCCATGATATCACCTTAGTAAATTATAGAGTAAACTTATCAAAATATGATATACTTTTTATTTTTCCTATGGTATACTTAAATTGTTCAAAGAGTAATATAAAACCGACTAAGGTGATTATTGGGGACCTAATTGGTGTGCGGTGTAGAATACTTAGGGCGTTGCCCTTTGGCTCCTAAAGTACATCATGTGGTGACCCACCTGGCGTGAGCGCGGGCTTTATCACACCTCTTTGGACATTTTTTAATGGAGCTGATATTATCATGTACGATAGACTTATTTCTTTAGTGGGAGAAACTTCTTTTCTTGAGATACAAAAGGCCAAAGTATTGCTTTTAGGAGTAGGTGGAGTGGGAGGCTATGTCGCCGAAGGACTGGTGAGAAGTGGCATAAGCCAGCTGACCGTCATCGATGGCGATGTCATCGATGAGTCCAATCTAAATAGACAAATTATAGCTCTAAACTCGACCATCGGCCAAGACAAAGTAGACGTCCTCGCCCATAGACTCAAAGATATAGCACCTAAGCTCAATCTCACTACTCATAATAAAGTATTGATACCAAAAGACGTCTGTAACCTCAATCTCGAAGCGTATGACTATGTCATCGATGCGATAGACGATTTGCCCGTCAAGATAGAGTTAGCTAAATATTGTCTCGAAAAAGAGATTAAACTCATCTCTTCGATGGGAACAGCTCGCAAGATGAAACCCGAAATGCTCGCGATTACTTCGCTAGATAAGACGAGCTATGACCCTTTAGCCAAAGCCATGCGCATGGCTTTAAGAGGTTATGATACCAAGAAACTTTTGGTCGTCGCGAGTACGGAGAGTCCACTTTCGTGCCCTGAGGGGACCCTTGGCAGTGCCATCTTCGTTCCTGCGACAGCCGGTCTTTTAGTCGCCGATTATGTCATCTGTGACATCATAAAAAGAGAGTTGAAATGAACTCTTTTTTAATTTTGTAAAACTTCCTATATAATGCGATTTGAAGCTTTCCTCTGTGGTCTATGTCACTAGATTTATTATACCAAACTACGACCATGTTCACATTGGGTCCATCAAAAATTACACTTGTTAATAGGGCAGTTAACTATGTTGGAGGAATAGCGCCTGTCATAAATCTGACGTACGATTATGCTAGTAAAATGATTGGCGACGGCACCATGGCCAATCCATATCGTAGCGAAAGCTAAAAAAAAATTAAAAAATTTACTTTCATACGAAAAAACGATTATTGACGACCTAAAAGGGCAATTTTGTGGAAATTTCTGCCAAAATCGCACAAAATTGTCTTTTTTGCTGCTCAAAAACGCTTTTTTTGCGGTTTGCTTTCTCTTTCGAACTGTGTTTAAATAGCACATGAGCGCTCAAGAATTTAGAAAGGATTTGACAAATGAAAAAAGAAATAAGCGATTTGACAATTAAAAATAAAAGATATAGAATAAGGACAGAAAGGGTTTAAAGCAGTAAAAATAGTATGAAAATTATAATTAATAAAGATTTTTTTAAAAGTGCAATTCTTTTGGGAATGACGCCCTTATTGATAAGCTCGTCGAACGTAAGTTCGAATAATGCCCCAGTTAGAGCCCAAAGTACGATAGTAAAGAGTAGCGATTCTATTACAAAAACGCTTCCCTTAATTCCACTTTTATTTATAAAAAACGTTCCCGACTATTATAGGGAACAACTGATCAATGCCGGTTATCGTGAAGACGATTTATTAGCCTCCATAGAAGAATTGACACTCGATTTCGACGGTTCAGCTCCTCTTTATTGGCTGAGTTCGTGCACTAATATTCAAAATTTAACTCTGAACATTCATGCACCACTCACTAGTCAAAATTTGACCTTACCACGACCTTTAGAAAATTTAAAGAAACTAAGTATCAGTTGTATCGATAGAAAAATGAGTAGCAACTATGACGATTGGAGAGCAGTATATGAACAATCTTCTAAAGGCACGTTTTATAAGCATTACAGCACCTATAGCAATAAAACGAAGGGCATATTTTATAACGATATCGTAAATGAAGTAGCTCTCACGGGTGATATGGAATATCTAGTAGAGATGTGTCCGAATGTCACGACGCTTTTCATAAACGGATTCTCGTATAACTCTGAGATAGATTTGAGCTGGATTGCTAAAATGCAACGCTTGCGAAATCTGAGTCTATTATCCTACATGGATGGAGACTCGGATTTCAATAGAGATTTGCCATCTGTTCTAAACGCGTTGCCCGAACTTAAAAACCTCAACATCTATACGAGTTCCATCTTCCTAAACGATAAAGATATGACTTTTATCTCTGATACTCTAACGCCACTTCCAGCTACTAGCATAACATATCGTTCCTATAAAGAAGACGGTTTTGCCTACGTAAAGGACAATGGTAAGGTTACTTTCACGCCGAGTACTAGAAATGAAGTTGACTTTAAAGATTTTCCACCGGTCGATGAAATAGACTACTCAAAACCGGGCATCTATAGTGCTCTCATATATCTCGACAGCGCTACTATAGCGCAGATGGAAAACTTACCAGTAAATCTCGGTAAAAATTATACTCTAGCAGATTTAAAGGCCATGGACGCCAAACTGAATGATGTAATAGATTCGCTCGGTTTGACACCTGAAATGAGCGACAGTGCCAAATTCGACGCTATATTGGAATATATTTGCAAAAATCACTCCTATGCCGACATCGATAAGCTCGACTCCGCTACCATAAGAGGACGCTTTTATAAAGAAGGACCGCTGTGTGGAGCTATGACGAGAAAGAGCATAATATGTGGCAATTATGCTTCGCTACTGTGCGCTCTTCTTCATCGTGCTGGTATCGAATCTTATTATATAGCTAGTCCACTACATGCTTGGACATTAGTAAATATAGACGGAGAATACTTCTATACAGATCCGACCAATTTAGATGCTAGCTATGAATATAATAAAAGAAAAGGTCTCTCTTCTCATGATGCTATACGAGAACTTCATACTGATGAGTTTTACAAGATGGACCCCGTCACACTCGAAAAGGATAGCTCCCCATCATCTGAATACTTTGCCTATTACCAGAGCACTTATCCATATTGGCTCGACATCTATGACGAAATCGTAGATAAGACAGTAGAAGAAGCTAAAACCATTAGATTACAGAGTAGCTAACCTGTAATCTTTTAATTTGACATTTTAACCTATGCACTATATAATAAATCACACCAAAAAGGGGAAAGAGAAGAGAAAATATGAAAAAAGTAGAATCCATATATATTTATTATTTTAACAACATCGAAGTATTCAAGCATCTTCCCTTTGAGAGAAGATGTGAAATAATCGAAGAGATGGATAAAATTTACGACGGTGAAAGTAAATTGTCAATAGCTTTTGCTGTGTTTTTAAACACGGGAGGCATCTCTAAAATATTTACCGACCAAGAAATAATGTGCATGCTAGAGATAAAGACGTTTAGAAATTTTACTGTTACTATAGTAAAAGCTATTAAAGATGAATCTCTTCGCGCAGAAACCGCTGCTCGAGTAAAATTCGCCGTTGAAAGATTATCGATATTACAATCTATTAAAGATAAAAAAATATTGGAGTACTTCCTCATGAACTATGCCTTGCAAAACGAAAGGATGTGGATTTTAAATTCGTTTTCGGAAGAAGAAAAGTTGAATTACATGCTCAACCGTCTGGAAAGAGAAAGAGTAAGTAGATATTTCGACATCGAAGCTCTAAACGACATCGAAGCTTTATCTCTACCTGAGAGTGTTGCGCTCGTTTTGAATCGCATAGAAGAATTCCGCATTCCCATCCCGGAAGACCCCTTGATGATTCTGATGTCTAAGATAAAATTTGCCAAACCTTTTTTCGACTTTTTCTTAAAACGCGAATTATACATAAATAATCGGTTGACTAAACATATGTATAATACCTTCAAAGATGCCGATATCTTAGCTACTCTCGCAAAGTGCACTCAACCTTGTGCACGTCGATCATTAATCGCAGCTCTCAAAGATGACTCCAAAAAAAGAGAGTATTTAGACGAATTCCCAAAAGAGCGCAATCTCTTCGAACTTTCCGTTTTCGTTCAAGACGTCGATTTAAAAATGGAGCTTATCGACAAACTTTCCAGCGAAAGCTACCGCCTTACCATTGCTTCGACTGCAAAGACTGATGAAGAACTTAAAAAGATGTACAAGCTTTTTTCCAACTACTATAGCCGTTTATCTATTGCCAAAAGATTTAAGTCGGACGAAATCAAGATGGAAATAATAAAAAGTGGCGATTTCGACGAATCGGGCAAAGGCGACATTTTGCTCTCCATCCAGGACAAATCCATACGAAAACGAGCTTCTTATTACTGTAGCCACATAGAAGACGACGATACGATGGATTCCGATGTCGTTAGAGAATACGACATATTCGATGCCGGGCGCGATAAATTGCCACGCAACTTGCGGTTCGGAGTAGAAATAGAAGTACACGGTAGAAAGATACCTGCCATTGTCGCACGCACCGAATCTCTTCTAAAGAGATATAGAGTGCAAATAGAAAGAGATGGGGCTGAATTTACTTCGGATATCTTGAGTTGGAGAAAAAAAGATTTGAATACCATCTATCACGTCTCCGATTTTGCTACTCAAAACGGACTTTATTCCAACCAATTCTGTGGAGGACACATCCATTACAGTTCGACGTTTCTGAAGTCCTGGGCAGCTTGGTTTTGGCTTTTCTATCTTCTTTGTAAGACTGAACGCATATTATTTCTCATCTCCAATAGGCCCGATACTCTTCCGCGCGAAGAAATAATCACCTATGCACAGCCTATCTCACCTCTTTATAGAGAGCTCCTACCGAGCATCATGGAGACGAAGACTCCTCGTGAATTTATCGAAATGATTCAAGAAAACACCGGCTACAAATGTCAAGGCATCAATCTCGATAATATATATAACCGCTTCAACACTATAGAGATACGCATTCCAAATGGTGACATCGACCCCGACATTATTGCCGAAAACGTTCTGCTCTTCGGTAACCTAATAGTTCTCGCCCAAAAACTTTCGATGTTGCCTATGTCTAAAGATGTCTACGACTTATTGAAAATTCTAGATAGCGCCGGCGTAAGGGAAGAACAAAAACTGGATGTCATATTGAAACTTTTATTCAAAGAAGAAAAGAATAGAGAAATTTTTAGAAATCGCTATTATGCCAATATAGATAAGTATTACGACCATAACGGCATCGATTTAGAACTAAAATTTAGCGACTTCGACCTCAATACCGCGGGTATCTCTTTATGAGGTGCTCGTTTTATGTTGTCCAATTCGCCCAAAAAACTTATAATAGTAGTTAAAGAAGGTGATGAATATGTTCCAAATGCGCTTTTCTGACGACTTTAAACGCGAAGTCATCGCCATAACTCATTGGCAGGACGAAAAGGACATTCCGGCCAAAATCGTCTCTTTCATCAAAGCTACTTCCGATAGACGTCTTTTATACGGTGAAAAGAATAAGACTTACTATTGTGCCAAATGCGTCGAACCTTTAACAGAGGATTTTATCTGTCCCAAGTGCCATGTAAAGCGCAATAGACTACCTGTCGATAGTTTTCACTCCCGCGACGTTACTGTCGTCGATGAACTAGACTTGAGCCACAAATGGACTTTAGAGCACACCTGCAATTATCTCGTCTTTGACATTACCGAAGAGGGCATCATTCTCTACTTCCTAGAAGAAGAAGTAACCTATGACAATCCCTTCAAGATAAAGCCTTATAAGACAAGTAAAATATCCATCTCGCTCGCCAAATCTTATCTTGTCGAATGGGATAGAATTACTAACCTCGCCGATAAAGCCACCATCACTTTTAAAGATTTAGACGCCTACCAAAACGATATCGCTAAACTCGACATCGAATTCATACCCATAGACGAAGTACTATCGTCCACCTACGACGACTTAATCCTTTGGGAACATGACGCCTATGTCTACACCGACAACTTGGAAGACCTTAAAAATACCATCTATAGATATACCAAAATCTGGAATTTAGCTGACTATTTAGAAAAGATAAACGAACTGAGCCTCGCTAGTCTCACTTTTTATCCCCTTTATTTTCCCTCTTTCGAATACTTAGTAAACTATAAACTGTATAACTTGGCATTAAACATCCCCGATTATTTTCAGCATGGGAACAACTTCGAAAGCATATTCGGTGTCGAAAAGAAATATCTTTCCTTCATGAGAAAAATCGATATAGATAGGTCGAGCTATCTCGTCTTAAAGCTATATCCCACCGAAGACGTCGAAACTCTAGAGGTATTTGGCAACTGGATAGACGTCTATAAAGATGTTCTATATGCATTAGTTAACGAATACCATGTCGATTTGACCAGATTAAAAGAATACTTAAAGAAAAATTCGTTAGTTCGTCACATGAGCGAATATTTCGATTACATCGCCATGGCTCGCGAAGTAGGGGCCGACCTCTTCGATAAAAAAGTCATCTATCCCCCAAACTTACAGACTGCTCACGACGCTCTATACGACCAACTAGTGTTCGTCAAAGACCCCATCGTCGACGAAAAGCTGAAAAGTAGGGCAGCTGTCTTACAAAAAAACGTCTATGAAAAAGACGGCTATTTGATATACCCAGCGTCATCGATTGCCGAACTGATTGACGAGAGTAAACAACAGAAAAACTGCGTTCGCACCTACGCTGAAAGAATAGCAGCCGGTGAAACGAATGTCTATTTTATGAGAAGAAAGGAAGACATAGCTAAGTCGTTTGTCACTATAGAAGAATTTGACGGCCACATAATACAGGCTCGTCTTAAATATAATGCCTTACCTCCCGACGACATAAGAGCTATCTTAGCCACTTGGGAAAAGAACTTAATAAAATCTAAATAGATAAGGAGATACACATGGAAAAACTGATAACAGATATCGATAAAATACACACGACCGACCTTGGAATAAAGAGGATTAAGAGAAATCTAAACTTGACTACAAATGATGTCGTTCAGTGGTGTAAAAAACAGATACTAAACGAAAGAGCAGTCATCGAAAGAAGAGGCAAAAACTGGTATGTGACCATAAACGATTGCCTCATAACCATCAACGCTTCGAGTTACACCATCATAACTGCCCATAAAACCACCAAAAAAATGAGTCCGCTATGACTCATTTTTCTATGCCTTCTAATTTTACGCTGACTAACTTCGATACACCTGACTCCTGCATCGTTATTCCATAGAGAGTATTCGCATATTCCATCGTTCTCTTCTTATGAGTGATGACGATAAACTGCGTTTTGTGTTCGTATTCCTTCAAATAAGTACCGAACGTATCGACATTCGCTTCGTCTAATGCTGCTTCGACCTCGTCCAATATACAAAATGGAACTACTTTGACATTTAATATTGCAAAGAGTAGGGCAATCGCGGTTAAAGTCTTTTCTCCACCCGACAATAAAGTGATATTCTTTAACTTCTTACCAGGTGGTTCCGCTATGATATCGACGCCTGTCTCTAGAAGATTGAGCGGTTCTGTCAACACTAATTCGCCATGACCACCTTTGAATAGACGGGAAAATACACTTTGGAATTCGGCATTTACTTTGTCAAAAGTCTTCTTGAATTCCGTCTCCATCGTCGCATCCATTTCGCTTATGATGGCGAGCAAATTATCGATGGATTCTTTTAAATCCTTCTTCTGACTCGTCAAGAACTCGTAGCGCGTATTGATGCGTTCGAATTCGGCGATGGCACCTATGTTGACATCTCCCAATTCTTTGATACTCTTGCGCAACGTCTGTACGCGCGACCTATCGCCTTCGACGTCATCTTTAATTTCGTACTCTTGTCTAGCTCGCTCATAGGTGATGTTGTATTCATCTGTCAATCTCAACAATAGAGTATCTAACTTGATATCCATCTTACCGAGTTTTACTTCGATGGTATTTAAATCGTTGACTTTTTTATTGTAATCGCTATTCGCCTTGCGGTTTTCGAGTTCTATTTCCGATAGCTCGGTATTCAATTCGGACTTCCTGCTTTTGAGCTTGTCCAAATTCGAACTTATCGTCGTCTTCATCTTCTCTTTTTCGTAGTACTTATCCATAACTTCGTCTAACTCTTTATCCAAAGAACTAGCGCGTACGCCTTCCGTACCGTGTAACTCCGACTTTTTAGCATTCAAAGTCGACTCTGTGTTTTGTCTAAACGTCTCTTTGTTCTTGCGCGTTTCGCTAAGAGCGATTATCTCGGCGTCCAACTTATTTATACTCTCGAGAAGGGCAGTTTCTTCGTTCGCAAGTACTTCTAACTTTTTATTCTTATTCTTTATATCCTCATCTAAGCGCTCTATGTCGCTAGAGAGTCTCTTGATGTTGTTTTTCTCGCTCATCGCATTTTTATTGGTCTTAATCGAACCACCTGTCAATGAACCGCCGGTGTGGAGTATTTCTCCTTCGAGAGTTACTACTCTATAAGAATAGTTAATCATCTTACCGAGCTTATTCATCGCATCTATGTCGCGAGCGACTATGACGTTTCCTAAGAGATTATAGGCGATGTTTTGATACTTTTCATCGCATGACACTAGTTTAGCTGCGATATCGATAAATCCGTCTTCATTCTTGATTTTATCGTAAGTATTATCATCTATTCTCTTAGGCTTTATGACGTTTAAGGGAAAGAAAGTTACGCGTCCCAAGCGATTATCCTTCAAATATTTAATCGCCTCTTTAGCAGCTCCTTCATCGGCAGTAATGACGACGTTTTGCATTGCCCCTAAGACGGTATCGATTGCGGTCAAATATTCATCCGTAAGTTCAATCTTACTGCCAAATGTTCCGTGTAGACCTTTAAGTCGCGGATTGGAGAGCAAGTTTTTAATCGCATTTGGCAACAAGTTGTCGTTTTCTATATTCGATTGCAATATATCCAATTTATTCTTATTCTCGTTTTGCATCCTCGTCTTGAGTGCGATTTCACCTTGTAAATTGTTTTTCTCGGCATATTTTTTCCGATAGTCGTTGCCGACTTCTTCGCGTTTAGCTTTGATTTTCGCTATGTTCTCATCCAATTCTTCGATATCCCTATTGAAAGAGAGTAGGGAGTTCTCAAGCGTCTTGATTTCTTCTTTCAAGTTCAAAATGTTTGCTTCCAACTTGACGTCGTCCACTTCGTATTTCTTGCGCTCGACGATTAACTGCTTATTCGCTTCCAAATTAGAGAGTTCCTCTGTGACCTTAAGCAAGCTCTGACTTTGGACATTTATCTCGCTTTCGATGCGGAGCAGTTCCAGTTTGAGCTTCTCGGCATCGGCATCGTCCTTCGAATTGGACGACTCTATCGCAGCAATTTCCGTCCGGAGTGCTTCGCTTGAAGTTTTCAATCTCTCATATTCCTCATTTATATTGGTAATGTCCGTGATTAAAAGAGAAATCTCTATCGATTCGAGCTCACTTCTAAAAGATTCGTACCTTTTAGCTTTATCTGCTTGCTCCCTTAAAGGTTCCAAGTTGACGGATAACTCGTTTATGATTAAATCTATCTTCGAAAGGTTGTCGCTAGTCTTATCGAGCTTTTTCAAACTGTCTATCTTGCGTTTCTTATACTTGAGAACTCCCGCGGCTTCTTCGATAATAGCTCTTCTATCTTCCGCACGGCCGTTTAAGATTTCGCCGATTTTTCCTTGCGAAATGATGGAGAAGGCTTCTTTACCGGCGCCGGAATCCATGAACAAATCGGTTATATCTTTAAGCCTGACCTTAGAATTGTTCAAAAGATATTCGTTCTCGCCACTGGAGTAGACTATTCTCTTAATCTCTAGTTCTTTAAAATCGCTATTTAAATAGTGGTCAGAGTTGTCAAACGTCAAAGTGACGCTCGCTCTGGAAAGTGGTTTACGAGTAGCACTTCCCTGAAAGATGACGTCGCTCATCGCATTCGTCCCGCGCAGTGCCTTCACCGACTGCTCACCTAAAACCCACTTGACCGCATCGACTATGTTCGACTTACCACTTCCATTAGGGCCTACGACGCCTGTGATGCCGTCCTTTATCTCTATTTCTATCTTATCTGCAAAAGACTTAAACCCATAAGCTTTAATACTCTTTAATTGCATTTTTCATCAACTCCTATTTTTCTTTTATAGCTGCCTTTAAATAGGCATCCTTCGCCGCTTCCTGTTCAGCTTCTTTTTTGCTCTTGCCGCTGCCTTTACCGTATACTATGTCGTCGATGACGACTTCGAACACGTAACTTCTGTCGTGCGCGGGTCCCGTTTCGCTCACCAATCTATATTCTAAAGACTTCTTCGTCGTCTGCATCATCTCCTGTAATAAAGACTTATAATCCTTATAAAAGATGTAATTGCTCTCTATGAAGGGAGTGATGACGTCTAGTATATACCTTTTGGCCACTTCGAACCCGCATTCCAAAAATACTGCTCCCAAGACGGCTTCGAACACGTCCGCGACAATCGTCTCGTTGACGTTATGTATCTGACCATTTCCTACCCGGATATAGGGGATAAATCCCACTTTCTTTGCATATTCATAGTTTGCATGTTCACATACATAACGGGAACGAATCTTCGTCATATCGCCCTCGCGATAGTTCTTGTTCTTAAAAAAATATTCGCTCGATATGAGCTGCAACACGGCATCGCCCAAAAATTCCAATCTCTCATAATTCTCACAACCGTGTTCGTTCGAATAAGAACTGTGGGTAAGAGCAGTGAGCAAAGTGTCTTTATCTTCTAAAAAAATGCCATACTTCTCTAAAAAATTCATATTATCACCGTCTACATCATATCACACAAAAAGGTGTTATATCCAGTTTTATTTTACAAAGGACATTTTTTATAGTAAAATGGATTAGTACATTTGAGGATGGGATGAATATAAAATGAGAAAAAATATAAAGAAATTGACATTTCTAACTGTTACTTTGCTCTTGATGACTAGCTGCTTTAAAAGAGACGACTTAGAAGGCGTCGATATATATACGACAGTTTATCCTATACAATATGTCACCGACTACTTATATGGATATAATTCTAACGTTTCGTCTATCTATCCCGCTGAGACGAAACCGGAGGAGTATACTTTAACTGAGAAGCACATCTCCGAGTATTCCAAAGGAGCAGTTTTCGTCTATAACGGTTTGACGAACGAAAAGGGCTTTGCTAGAGACTTGTTGAATGCGAATAAGAGTCTACGCATCATCGACGTCAGTCAAGGACTGGAGTACAGTCATAACATAGAGGAATTGTGGATGAATCCGAACGACTTCTTAATGCTCGCTCACAACATCAAAAACGGTCTAGAGGAATACATCAAAAACAAATATATAATCGAAGAGATAAACAAGAATTACGAAGACTTGAAAGTCCTAATAAGTGCTTTCGATGCCGAACTCGAGACAGCTCCCGACAGCGCTACTGACACGAATATCTTAATCGCATCTAATACGTTGAGTTTCTTATCGAAGTATGGCTTTACGATAACTAATGTCGACAATGCCGATGGAGAACTTTCGAATACCGTCAAGACGAAAGCCAAAAAACTCATCAAAGATGGCACTTGTAAATATATCTTCATGCTCGATAACCAAGAGATTAGTGAGGACGTCCAAGAGCTCGCGAACAGCGGAGGTACGATTGTAAAACTCAAGAGCATGACCGTCAGAAGTGAAGAAGATTTACGAAATGGTGCAACTTACAAGACGATGATGAGAGACAACTTAGAAGAGATAAAAAAAGAAATATTCGATTAGAGCATACTTCGAAAAGAGTATGTTCTTTTTTTGACAAAAATTTTAAAATAAATGCTGTATACTGGATATGAAATGACAAACTTCAGCGAATAGTTGCAATTTCGCTTGCCTTAACCCCATTTGAAGTTGTATAATTTAATCAAGATAAAAGAGTAGACAATTGTCGAATATTAGTAGCGAAAAGGAGCATGTCTTTATGGAAAAGAAAAATAGCACAAAAATAGTACTAGGAGTAATCTTT
>CAZXXI010000018.1:4672-14269 GCA_964644815.1 uncultured Muribaculaceae bacterium | reverse complement strand
ACACTGTCGGACAAATTATCTTATTCTCATTATTACGAATTAATATGGAGTGATGATTTTAATAGAATTAATTACTATATAAATATATCAATTATGTTTAAAATTGTAAAAGATAAATTGTATAATAAAATGTGTCCATCATAGAAAGAGGAACGCTATGAAATATATTTTTAAAAGTGCACCCACTGGGTGCATAATCAACAATAATTTGATAATGCCGATAGTTATGCTGATAGTATTATAAAAGTAATTATGATAACTAGAAGGAAAGTGTAACTAAAAATTTTCATCTTCCATAAAATATAGTAGTCGCCATTAGTGGTTTTAATATAGATTAGGGGTAATTATCTTTTAAGGGTACTCTTCCAAAGAGTGCTCTTTTGTGATAAGATGGATATAGAAAATGAGTGGTATTATGAACTATTTTATATATGGAACGAGTTATAGGCTGATAGATGCCGAGATAGATAAAATATTAAACGGCAAGAGGGCTACTGTCTATTCGTTAGAAGAGGTGGGTATCGATGAAGTTTTAGAGGACCTCGGATACGACGAGATGTTTGCAGAAGAAAAAGTCATCGTCTTAAAAGATTTTGAAAGCGTATCTATCACTAAAAATGAAAAAGCGATTGAGAGACTAATCAATTATCTAAAAGAACCCAACAGTTCGACGACATTGATATTTACGAGTAGAGAAAAGCTCGCGGCGAGAGGGACTACTAAGACCATTGCTAGTCTTCTCAAAGTCATAGAGACGCCGATTATAAGTAAACCGTATGAATTAGCTAAACTGATGGAAAATGTCATTCGGTCGGATGGATATACGATGCCCAAAAATGCTCTTGACATGTTTGTCGCTAATTCGAATAGCAACTACGATATCGCTGTAAACGAGTTCGAAAAATTGAAGAAAATTAAGGGCAATTCTAAGAATATAACGCTCGAAGACGTCTTAAAGTATACATCTAATTACAATATGACCGATTCGTTCGGGCTGAAAGATGCCATCATCAATAGAGATATCGCTAAAGCTAGTGCGATGATAGACGACTTAGAGACGGCGAAGATGGAAGTCATCGGTATCGTCATAATGCTCGCGAAAGAATATCAAGCCATTTATAACATAAAGCTCCTAGCGAAAACTTATAAGATGAACGACGCTATAGGGAAAGAAATGGGAGGGATGCATCCCTTTAGAGTGAAGATTTTGAGGGATGTCTCTTTAAAGTATACGGAGGAAGAACTCGAGAGATCGATTTTATACCTTTGTAACTTAAACGTAAAGTTAGTGAGCGAAGATAATCTGGGGTTCGATGAACTGAGAAAGTTTTTGTTGCAATTATAAAAACGTGCCAATGGACACGTTTTTACATGTTTTTTATTTTGTCGGTGTTTTTAAAGTTCAACTTGACACATTTTTTCATCTCGGCCCAACCGTATTTGTCGACAAACTGGCGACCGAACTCATCGACGGTTTCACCGGCCCCCTTAGGGATAACCATGTCGTATTTAGCGGACAGTTTGTCCATCTCTTTCAAAAATATATAGCGGCTGATGATGCTCGATACAGCTACACTGAGACACTTATCTTCGGCGTGAGGAGTGAAGTCGATGTTCGTCACTTTCTCGGGGATGTCTCTTATGTGTTCGAAATATTTGTTCACAAGGGCAAATTGGTCGACGACGATATATTTATAATCGAATGGACCTTTCTTCAAAAGGGCATTTAAAACTTTATTATGGAGTATTGCTTTTACTTTATTCATGTTCGTAATGCCGACAGAATTATATTCTTCAGGAGATAGCGTGTAAGATACGAAAGGTACTAAGCGCGAAAGAATGGGCGCGATTTCGAGGATTTTTTCATCCGTAATCTTCTTAGAATCTCTGACGCCTAAGTCTTCGACTTGGCTCAACAGTTCGCGGCTGACAAACGAAGCTGTTACGACGATAGGACCGAAGTAGTCACCGGTGCCGACTTCATCTGAACCGATCGTGCTGACATAGCGGTAAGTCTTATCGTTCTGTTCTTCTTTTTTCTTCTTATCTTTTTTTTCTTTCTTTTTAAGTTCGTCATCGATATTGCGGTGATTTAGAAAGGCCTCGCGGTCGCGCCATAAGGCGTAGTCGATATCCGCGCCGATGCCTTGAAACATTATTTTGCCGGATTCATAAAGGGTTACGACAGTACCACAGTCTTCGCTTTGAAAGACAGAATAAGGCGGTTTATTCACCTTGGCAGTATCTCTATAGTGTTCTATTATTTCATTTTTTAAATTGGGACTAATCTTATAAACAATAGTCATTTAATCATGCACCTCTTCGTAATTTTAGCATAAACGAGGCTAAAAGTAAAATGCCTATAGTCTTTTACCCATACAATCTAGACTAGAGTACATATTTTATAACTGGGAGGATGAATTTATGTTATTTGATAAAACCGGATTTTATCTTTTGGATGACCAAAATAAAGATTACGACTTCGCAGTCGATATAATCAATGCCAATTTCGATAGACCTAAACTATACGATGCAACGGAGGGTTTGGAAAAGGGAAATATGTTCCCAGAGCTCTATGACCCATATAAGAATTATGTACCCGGAAAGTTGAAATGTCCAAATGAAAGGGCTAAAAAGTTAGTCGAAATACAAAAGTTGGACTTTGCTATCGACGATTTGAACCTATATTTGGATATGTATCCGGACGATATGTATGCCTATAAGACATTTAAGAAATATGTCATGGAGTGTAAGACGAAAAAGAAAGAATTTACTGACGTTTATGGACCGTTATGTCTAGATGAGCTCACCGAAGAGTACGAGTGGTCAAAAGGCGTATGGCCTTGGGAAGAAGGTGGCATCTAATGTATAAATATGCGAAGATGCTTCCATATCCAGTGAACATCAAAAAGAAAGATTTGCGCATGGCCAAATATATCATGACACAGCTCGGTGGATATGCGGGCGAACTCGGGGCAGCGCTTAGATACTTCAGTCAGAAGTTTACGATGCCCGATGACAAGGGAAGAGCACTTTTGAACGACATTTCGACCGAAGAGTTCGGTCATGCCGAGATGATTTCGACGATGGTTCACATGCTAACGAAGGATGCTACCTTGGAAGAGATGGAAAAAGCAGGACTCGATAGCATGTATGCCGAACACGGCAAGGGCATATATCCGACGGATTCGAATGGTGTTCCTTTCTCAGCGATGACTTTCGCTTCTACTGGCAATTTCTTCGCCGACCTATCAGAAGATATGGCTGCAGAGGAAAAAGCGAGAGCAGCGTATGAACGCCTAATAGACCTCGCGGATGACCCCGATATCATCGAACCACTTCTCTTCTTGAGACAAAGAGAAGTAGTTCACTTCGAGAGATTTAAAGAACTATACGACTACTATAAAAAAATATATAGAGATAAAGATTCGCACGTAATACAAAAATGATTTTATATGAGTTTGGAAATGGCCAGAGATACTGGTCGTTTTGTTTGACAAAATAAAGAGAAATAATTATAATACAATTCCATATTAAAAGAAAGGGGATATTTATGACGATTCCAAAAGAAAAACTAAAAGATATAAGAAGAGTGCTAAAAGAGTCCATAGAAGGCGATAGAAAGGTTTTATACGCTTTGCAAAGCTGTTTTGAAGTAGCACGTCCGATTCTTGTGAATCCGATGAATCCATACGTCAAACTGCCAGAGAAGATAGATGAATGGAATAGAATTTATGGATTGGATATTCCTGCTGATTTGCCGGCTAAGGACATCTTTTGTGCTTTAAAATTTAATATAGAGGATTATGAGGAGAACTTAAGAGATACGGAACAAATCTTACACTCCTTAACTCCGGATGGCTTGAATCAGCCTGTCAACCAACTTCCCAAGCTCATCTTTACATGCTCTGGATACGGCTTAGATTACTCTTTTTTAGCTCTTACAGGGATAAAACAGAATGCTCTAAGAAAAAGAGAAGATAGGTCACTTAGCAATTTTGAAAGAGAACTTTTGGAGTACGAAAGAAAACTCGATGAGTTTATAAGGGATGACTATACGATAGACCCATTTAGCATAAAGAGATTCCTAGGTCTTTTTAAGGAATATTTAGAAGCATACTCTTCTGAAAGAAAATTCAAGAATAATTTAAAGATTTCACTGGAATCGTTAATACAGCGGCGACTCGTCGCTTTGACTTATTATGTCATGCACGTGAATACCGGTATGAGTTTCAGCGACGAAGAATACGATACATTTTTATCGGTTTATAAAAATATGGTCAGGGATATCCCTTCAGTAAATGATATCGAAGTTTTAGAGTTTCTATGCGAGCGTTTTTATAAGTTTTACTTTGCTTCTAAAAGTGATACCGCGCCCGCTTTAGAGGATGAATCTGTGGCTTTCGACGAAGAACCAGAAACGGTAAGACAAGTGACGGAGAAAATATTCAAACAGGCTTTAGCGCGCGTACATGAGTCGAAAGAAGAAGTATCTAAAGAAGAGAAGCCGGTCGTAAAAAAAGTAGTGTTAGAGTCTTCTATGAAAGATGAAATAGACGATTATATAAGAAATGGCGTCGTAGCGAAAGAGTGCGACTTAGAAGTATTTAAAGAGTTGCTCGCAAGAGCTCGCATCAGCGATGAGAAAAAAGAGGAATACGAGTTGCAGATGAGAAATTTAATCAATAGAAATGCCAAGGCTAGACTCGATGAAGAGATCGATGCGAAGAGAAGAGAGCTCTTAAGCAGTGAGGAGCTGGGGCTCTATAGACTTGCGAGGACCGATAAAGCGACGATCAGTACAGCTAAAGATATAGACGCTATCGTCGAGATGACTCTAGGAGAGCTGGGTGAAGACGATTTAGAACTCTTAAAAGGCGAACTCGAACCCTGTTTCGAATACTTGAGATGCATGTTCGAAGTGGAAGAGGAAAAGGAAGAACCACACATCGCTTACTTCACTGAGACTGTCGGTCGAGAAGAAGTACCTAAAATCTTAGTGAGTTTACTCAAGAATAAAAAAGACGATTATAAAGCTGCTCATACCGGTCTTTCTAAGCTTCTTTCAGGCCTTACGAATGGGGATAGAGAGGTGCAGGGAAACAACCTTCCTTGTCGCATATATGCTAAAGGTAGAGATTATAAGATTTTTTACACGTCAGTAGGTGATACAGTTATCATCATCGACGGAATAAAAGGCGAAGAAGGCTTTGCAAAGGCGTGCGGAACGGCAAGGTCAGAAGAGTTTATAGCTTTCTTGACGGAAGTGCGCGAATATATCGCCAAAGGTGGAGTCGTGAAGTCACCTAAATGTACCGCTCAAGTGATGGCGGAACTCGAAAAATCGAAAGCAGTTAATAAACAGAAATAATAGAGGTAGTAAAGATGAAATTAGTAATGGATAAAAGTACCAACAATGGACTTAGGGGAAGTATAAAAGACTTAATAGATCAAAATGGCGATGTGCTCGCGACATTGGATCACAATATCGCGATTATGAATCACGAATTATCAGATAAATTGCGCTTTGGTTGTATCGAATACTTGAACATGTTTGAATACGATAAGGTTCCTTTAACTTTGGATACTAGAACTATCGTCAATAGACTTAGAAGTCACCGAGCGGATATCGTCAAAGCCGGTGATGAACTCAAGTCTTTAGCGAGTGCCTTATCGAAAGAGGGATTTACTAAAGTTACTTTTGGGCTGCCGACGTTTACCTTTTCTTTCATGTTCGACGATTTATTAAATGCCCACTTAACTCTAACGGGTATAAAACAAAACGCCAAAGAGAAAGACAAGTATATGGGCGATAGGCGGATGGATGACCTCGAGAAAAAACTTTTCATAATAGAGAAATTGCTTGCTTCTTATATCGACGACGATTACGATATCGACGTCAGAAAATTAAGAGAGTTTGTAGAACACTATAAGCTCTATTTGGAGACTTATTATGAGGAGTCCTCCCGCTTTTCGGCAGGTTTTATAGAACTCGATGATAGTACAAAGAACATCTTCTACTCACTAGTTCTTTACATGGTATATAGTTACACGGGTATCGTAGTCGAAGGCAAATTAGGGGAAGATTTAAAGAGTAAGGTTATGAATTTAGAATTGCAGTCTCCTTCGTTTAGTTGGGAGTATGCAACTTTGGTAAGAAACGCCATAAATAGAGTATATATCACCATGACGCCTAAAGAAGAGCCAAAAGAGAAATCTTTGGAACAATCTTCTTCAAAAGAAAGAGAAGACAGTTTGATATATCTTTATATAGAAGATGGTAGAGTCGTAAACGAATGCGACTTAAACGTCTTTAAGGGATTTTTGGAAGAAACCGATTTACCTTACGAACGCAAGAGAGAATACTTGGCCCAGATGCGCAATTTGATAAATAGGAGAAAAGAGGAAGCGCTCGAAAGGGCGATGACTTCGAAAAGAGAGGAACAGCTAACGCCAGAAGAACTCGAGCTATACGAAGAAGCGAGAAATATGCGCGAAGTAGCAGGAATCGTCGATGATATCGACTCAGTCGTAGAAATGATGTTGAGCGAAACGTCTATCGAGGATACAGAAATTCTCAAAGCGGAGTTGCAAGATAGCTTAGATAAACTCAAAAGCGCCTTTTCTCTAGAGAGTAAAAGTAAAACATATTATATGGAGACTATTAAAGAAGATAGAGTACCTAAGGTATTTAAAAGCTTGCTTTTGGAAAGTGAAGAACTATATGAAACGATATACAGCACTTTGAGAAGCGCCCTTTTGGGCTTTACCGAAGGTGACAAAGAGATAAAGGGTAACAAACTTCCTTGCCGCATCTTCGTCAAGGGTGATGAATACAAACTGTTTTATACTGTAATAGGAAATACGGTGGTCGTCATCGACGGTATGAGCTCTATAGATGCCTATACGAAAGTGGTAAACGAAGTAAACAAAGAAGAGTTTAGAACATTCTTGAATGAGGTGAGGGCACACATAATGGCAGGGGGAAAACCGCAGGGTGAAGGTTGCACCGACCTCATAATGGGTGAACTCAGAAAATTAAAATGTGCCAAAATGGAGGTTTAGATGGAAAGTAAAACATATATAGAAAAACCGATTGTCAACAATATCAGAAGTAGATTGAAGACGACTATTAGAAAATTAAACGAAATAGTAGTCAATTTCCAAAAGAGAGATTACGAATTGACTTTCGGTTATAAAAAAGACGCCGATGAAATAATAGCACTTTGTAATAAGAATTTTGGTACGAATTTGGCCGCGGATACTAGTATCATCGACATTCAAAGGGTGCTTAGAAAATACTGCGCCGATATACGCTATTCCATAGAGGTACATGAACTATTCATAAAGCATATGACTCAAAGAGGGTTTAATGGTCCGACAAGAGATTTTCCATATTTCATAAGCATATTTTCCAATAATGCGATAGAACTTACTTTTTTGAGTTTATCCGGCATTAGAGCAAACGGTCTATTAAAAGAGGACGGTTATGGCGAAGGTTTAGAAAGAGAACTCGTCGAGCTAGAAAGAGAGATGGCAAAGTTTATAACCGACTATAACGATGTGGAGTTGGAGTCTTTAGAAGAATTCGTTAAACTTTACAGCGAGTATCTATGTCTATATTTAGAGAAGAGCGATTTCTTCTTAGTGAACAAAATAAATGCGGATAGGACTATCGAGATGGCCCTGCAATCGTTAGGCCGCTTTGAGATATATTTATATAGGGGCGAAGATTTTACTAAAAAAGAACACGACGAATTTTTGGAGAAGATGGCCGAGCTCGATTTCAGAGAAGATGACTTTGCGCATAAATTTTATTCACTTTGCGAAGACTTAATAGGTAGTCTAGCGGTCGCCGATGAGGAAGTCGAAATACCGGAAGAAAAAACAGAAGTCATAACTCCCGCAAAAGAGATAAGTGCAGCATATCAGTATATCGAAAACAATCGCGTAGTGCGCGTATGCGACATAGATGCTTTCGAAAACATGTTAGACGAGACGGAGCTACCTTACGAACGCAAGAGAGAATACTTGGCCCAGATGCGCAATTTGATAAATAGGAGAGCTCAGGAGGAACTCGCACGAAGAGTAGCAGAATGTCAAAAGAAGTATTTCGGTAAAGAAGAAGAAAAACTTTATTTAGAAGCTAAAAGAAATGCCGACTGCCGGAGTATTGTAGACGATATCGACGCTATCGTCCTCATGTTCTTAGATGAAACGGATGAGGAGAATTTGGAAATCCTAAAAGAAGAGTTGACGAGCGCCTTTGAAAGTTTGAAAGAGCTATATGGTGATATGGGCGAAAGTACAACAGAAAAGATTCCTAATCTTCTATATTTTACGAGAAAGATGAGGAGTTCAGATGGTAAAGAAGTCAGCGTTCCGCAGATATATACAACCATCAGTTGGTGCGACAGCGAAGACTATAAATTCATCCATACCAGTGTAAAGAGATTGATAAGTGGCAATATCGGAGGGGATAATCCCGTCAAGGGTGTGAAGTTGCCATGTCACGTGTGGTATAAAGGAAGAGATGTAAAAGTTTTCTATACGAAGATTAACGATACGATTATGATAATCGATGTCGCCAAGGGCGAGGGAGCTTTTAAAGAAATACCAGGTATCGTCAACAGGAGCGAATTTAAAAGACAATTAGATGAAGCAAAAGCCATGATACAAAGAGGCGAAAAGCCGGATGCACGCGTATACACTAAGCTTCTGATGAAAGAGCTCGAAAAGGCTCCAAGTGTAAAAAAGAGCAACCAATAATTTACAAATAAAATGTAAACACTCCAAAAACGGGGTGTTTTTTGTTGAAATGAATTATAATCTATTGTACTATTGTCTTAGAAAGTGGTACAATGTGGTAGAAAGTGGGGGATTTCTATGCTGATTGGAGAGTTTCATCACAATTTAGATAGTAAAAACCGACTCATGATGCCAGCCAAGGTATTGGCTAGTCTCGGGGATGAGGTCATAGTTGCCCGCGGTTTTGAAAAATGCCTCTTGGTATACCCTTTGAAAAAATGGGATGAGGTCATCGCTAAATTCAGCGAACTTTCGATTACGAAATCCGATACCCGCAAGTTCATGAGAATACTACTATCAGGGGCCACTTCGTGTAAATTCGATGCTCAAAATCGAATTTGCTTACCTAGTGTCCTAAAGACATATGCCGGTATATCCAAAAGTGTCGTCATATTAGGGTTAGACGACCATATGGAGATATGGGACGAGGGTGCTTACAACGAGTTCTTAGATGAGAACCTCGAGAGTTTCGCGGAAATCGCAGAGAACATATATGATTAGAGGTGTATTATGCAAAAGAAACATGTAAGCGTGCTGTTAAATGAAGCAGTCGACAATCTCGCTATTAAGGAAGATGGCATTTATGTCGACGCCACTTTGGGATATGGAGGTCACAGCAGTGAAATCCAAAAGCGATTGAAAAGGGGTTTTCTATTCGCCTTCGATCAAGATAAAGAAGCCATCGACTACAACGCAAAAAAGTTTAAAGATTGCCAAAACGTAACCCTGATACATTCCAATTTTGTCAATCTAAAAGAAGAACTCGAGAAACGAGGAATAGAAAGAGTC
>CAZXXI010000018.1:0-4662 GCA_964644815.1 uncultured Muribaculaceae bacterium | reverse complement strand
GCATCATCTTCGATTTAGGACTATCCAGTCCACAAATAGACGACGATGAGCGGGGATTTAGTTTCATGAGAGATGCCGAGTTAGACATGCGCATGAATAGAGATCAAATCTTCTCGGCTAAAGATGTCGTCAATAACTATAGTTTGGAAAAACTCATCGACATATTTTTCAAATATGGGGAAGAGAAATATAGCAAACCTATAGCCAAATCCATCCTATCCAATCGACCTATTCATACGACGATGGAATTAGTAGATGCGATAAAATCTTCGGTTCCGACGAAATACTTCTTAACACATCATCCCGAAAGACAGATATTTCAAGCGATTAGAATAGAAGTAAACGACGAGTTAAGGGTACTCGAAAGCGTTTTGCCGGATGCGATAGATATGTTAAATCCGGGTGGCAGAATAAGCGTCATCACATTCCATTCATTAGAGGATAGAATAGTGAAGCACATCTTCAACAAATACAGCAAGATAGATGACTTAGTCAAAGGATTACCCGAAATACCTGAAGAGTTTAAACCGAAGATAAAACTCATCAATAAAAAGCCTATACTTCCAAGTGAAGAAGAAATAGAATTAAACTCGCGGAGCAAGAGTGCCAAGTTGCGAGTAATAGAAAGGTTATGATAATATGGCAAAGAAAAACGGAAAAAAGATGAGAGCACTGGACAAATTTATGATTTTTATAATAGTCGTCATGGGCGTATTCGTTCCCGTTTCAGTCGTGTTTTCACAGGCTACTTTGTCTAAGAGCAATATTGAAGTCGAGAAGATGAAGAATAAGGTCGAAAAACAGACTAATTCGAACCAAAGTTTGTCTATGCAAGTCGACGAATTAGCGAGTCTTTCTAATATTCAAGATATTGCAAAAGAATACGGTTTGAGCTATAATAATGACAATATAATCGTAATCAATAGATAAGCGGGAGGTACCATATGAAGAAAAAGAACAGTACAATTCACATAAGTTATTATGGGATAATAGGTATTGTTCTTTTATTTGGGGTAATAATCGGTAAATTGGTTCTCGTGAGCTATTCCGATGAAGTCGATGGAGTCAACGTACAAGAGATAGCAGCTTCTAGGACGACTGCTACTTCGCGCATATCAGCTTCGCGAGGAACTATTTACAGCGTCAACGGCGAAGCTCTAGCCGAGGATGTCAACGCCTATACGGTCATCGCTTATGTCGATTTGTCGGAGTCGGTTCGGGGTTCAGCACGCGTGATAGATAAAGAATATACCGCTAATGTTTTAAGCGACTACTTAAATTTGTCGCCCGAGTACATTTTGAGTAGGTTAAATACGAGGGCATTCCAAGTAGAGTTTGGTGCAAACGGAAAAGATATAAGTGAAAAGTTAAAATCCGAGATTCAGGCGTTGGAGTTGCCGGGAATAGATTTCATAAGAAGCACGAAGAGGTATTATCCCTATGGCGACTTTGCACCATATATAATCGGATATGCTAAAAAGTATGACGATGGAAGAATAGTAGGCGAACTAGGCGTCGAAGGATACTACAATAACGAACTTACTGGTAAAGATGGTAAAATAACTTATCAAAAAGATGCTTATGGTTATCAGATACCGGAGACTCCTGTCTTGACCGAAGATGCCGAAAGTGGCAAGGACATGTATTTGACGCTCGATTCGAATATACAGATGTACTTGGAAAATGCTTTAAATGAAATTTTAGAAAACTATTCTATCGAATCGGCGACAGTCACCGTAGCCAATGCCAAAACGGGGGCAATTTTAGGCAGTGCTTCGATTCCCAGCTTCGACCCCAATAAGCTCAACATAACTAATTATAATAATCCACTAGTAAGTTATTCTTATGAACCGGGTTCGACGATGAAGATATTTACGTGGATGGCAGCGATGGAAGAGGGCATATATGACGGCGAGAAGTTGACTGAGACGGGCTCGATGTACGTCGGCAAAAACAGGGTTACCGACTGGAATGATGCGCGCGGTTGGGGAATGGTTCCGTATGATAAGGGATTCATGTATTCTTCGAACGTCGCGGCGAGCCACTTGGGATTAGCACTAGGTAAAGAAAAGTTGACGGAGTATTTCAAAAATTTCGGTTTTAGCAAGAAAACAGGGATAGAAATGTCGAACGAATATACCGGCATAGTCAAGCCGACATACGACATCGAGATAGCTAACGTAGCTTTCGGTCAAGGAATGACCGCGACACCCATTCAGACAGTGCAAGCACTCACGGCATTAGCTAACGAAGGTACGGTCATAAGGCCATACATAGTCGATAAAGTAATAGACCCCGATACTAAAGAAGAGATATATAAAGCCAAAAGGACAGAAGTGGGACAAATAGTTAGCAAAGAGACGGTCGATAAGATGTTAAAACTCATGTACGACACCGTCAATAGCGATGATGTAAATGCGACTGGTAAGATTTACAAGACCAATGCAACTTCTCTCATCGGTAAAACGGGTACTGCTCAGATAGCGGCGGCGACAGGTGGTTACGAACGAGGAACTAATATGAACGTCAGAAGTTTCGCCGGATTATTTCCATACGAAGACCCCGAATACATCATATATCTATCGGTAAGAAAATTGCAGGCCGGTAGCTCGGTCCTTTCAAAGACGGTCAAATCGATAGTAGAGAGCATAGCTAAATACAAAAATCTCGACCAATTGGTCGTCGAACAGGATACGACTAAATTGATTACTTTAAATAATTATATAAATAAAGATGCTGCTTCTTCGATAGAAGAGTTGGAGAATTTGGGACTCGAAGTCGTCAAAATAGGAGAGGGTACGCGCGTGATAGACCAGTATCCGATGCGAAAAGCGACAGCGATTAAGGGCAGCAAAGTGTTCATTTCGACTAATTCGACAGATATAACTCTGCCATCTATGAAGGGGTGGACATCCAACGAAGTGGGCAGTTATTGCAATTTAGTGGGAATGAAGTATAATATAACGGGTTACGGAAGAATAATCGAACAATCCATTCCAGCCGGGACGAAGATAGATGCGACGGCAGTTTTGGATTTAAAGTCTTCGAGAGAAGATGAAAAGAAAGAAGATGGCGATGATGAACAAGGAGAATCAGGAGAAAGACCAGAAGAACCAAAAACAGAATAAGAAGAACGCAATTATCGAAGTACTCAATAGTCCATTTTCAATAATAATCGTCTTGATAATGTTGGTCATATGCCTTTTAGTGTACATCAAATATATGTCTAAATCGACGACTCTCTATACGTTCTCGGCATTTTTACAAGACGTTTCGGTTTTAAATGGAACAATATATACGAGCCGAGATGTCAATTCATTTGGCGACTCTAAAATCATCTATACTGGGAAAGACGAGAAGATTTACGATTTCGTCATCGGTTACTATATAAAAAGTGGTGATGGTTATCGGTCAATCGTCGAGAGGGAAGGACGAGAAGATTTAAAAGATGGAGCTTCTTTAAAAGAGATACTTGAGAAGAGCGATTTGAGTTTTACGGAGGGCCATAAAGAGGCAAAATATCTTTCTAAAGAAAACATAGAAGAGCTAAACAACTTAGTATTTAGAGTAGTAGGTAAAGATGTTAAAGGCGAAGAATATGTGTTCGAAGTACCGATAAGCGTAGAAAAAGTCACGAAATGATTAAAGGACCAACAAAAGGTCCTTTTGCTATATCGAGATATATATTAAATTGACACAAAGAATAGATTGTTTTAGAATAACTTGTATATTTGGAGGAAAAAATAATATGAGTATTGAAAAATGTTTCGAAGTTATAGATGCTTCTAGTCTTAATGAACAAGAGAAGAGCGATTTAAAACTCATCTTTTTGGAAGCAGGTAATATATATCTCAGATATCTAAAAGATGGGGAAGAATTGCCTATTCGGTTCGAATTGCTTTTGAATAATAGGATTATGCGTGCAACAACGATTACTAAGAGGTTGGGCATTGAAATAAAGGCCCACGAGCGATTAGAGGGACCGAAGAGACTTCCTAAACATCGCGACCCGAGGTCAGCTCTTTCCAGAAGACTATCGCCAGCGTATCGGTGGACAGACGTAACTTTTCCAGTAGCACTGTTTTTAGGCGAGAAAACCCAATTGGAAGAGACACTGTCTTTCGAAAATAATCACAATGAACCGTGTAAAAGAATGTAAAAAGTAGAGGAAATGACTTTATATAGAGTTTCTAAAAAGTTATAATTATTTTAAGGGAGGAATCTATGATGAATTTGAACGATTTATCTTTAAAGTTAGATAAATTTAATGCGACGATGGCAGACGGCTTAAAAGCTCTAGAGGAAGTTGCTAAACAGCAAAAGATAGCCAACCTTTTAGCCATAGCTAATTGTACAGAAATCGATGTAGGTTTGGCCAGAATGTGCGCTGAACAAGCTTATTCTTTGATGGTAAAGAGTGGCGCTTTAGAGGAAGGCGAGCCAACTATAGAAAAAGAAGAATTACCAACAGTAATAAAATATTAAAATAAGGATTATAAAAACTGCAAATGAGATATTTAAACATTTGCAGTTTTTTAATTCCATTAAATTATATGGAAGACTATGACATATTTAAAAACTCCCATGACGGGAGCTTTTTTGCAATATTGGTGACCTGTACGGGATTTGAACCCATGAATGTATGCGTGAAAGGCATATGTG
>CAZXXI010000017.1:0-14406 GCA_964644815.1 uncultured Muribaculaceae bacterium | reverse complement strand
GCATATTAGTTACTTTTATAGTATTAAAATTGCTTAAATCCATTGTTGTTAAACTATTACAGTAGCCGAACATATAAGACAAATTAGTTACATTACTAGTATCAAAATTGCTTAAATCTAGTGTTGTTAATTTTCTACAGTTATAGAACATCCATGACATATCAGTTACTTTACTGGTATCAAAGTTGCTTAAATCTAATGAAGTTAAGCTACTACAGTTATGGAACATATCATTCATATAAAGTACATTATTTGTATTAAAGCTACTTAAATCTAATGATGTTAAGCTGCTGCAGTCGTAGAACATACTATTCATATAAGTTACTTTACTATTATTAAAATTGTCCAAGTTTATTGTCGTTAAATTACTACATCCTTCGAACATAGAATCCATGTAAGTTACATTACTAGTATCAAAGTTGCTTAAATCTAGGGCTGTTAAACTGCTACAGTCACGGAACATACCATCCATATAAGTTACACTATTAGTATCAAAGTTGCTTAAATCTAAGGTTGTTAAGCTACTACAGCTTCTGAACATGCCACTCATATAAACTACATTATTTGTATCAAAGCTGCTTAAATCTATTGTTGTTAAACTACTGCAGTTTTCGAACATCAGTTTCATGGTAGTAACATTAGCAGTATCAAAGTTGCTTACATCTATCGTCTTTAAACTGGTACAGTTGACGAACATATCTTCCATGTTAGTAACATTAACAGTATTAAAGTTGCTTAAATCTAGGGCTGTTAAACTGCTACAGTTTTCGAACATATTTTTCATGTTAGTAACATTAACTGTATTAAAGTCACTTAAATTTAATGTCGTCAAACTGCTACAGGAATAGAACATGTAAGACATATTAGTTACTTTACTCGTATTAAAATGACTTAGATTTAGTGTCGTTAAACCGCTGCTGCTAAAGAACATAAAAGACATGTTAGTTACATTATTCGTATCAAAGTTACTTAAATCCAATGTCATTAAACCGCGACAGCCATGGAACATATCGGACATATCAGTTACTTTACTGGTATCAAAGTTGCTTAAATCTAAGGTTGTTAAGCTACTACAGTCATTGAACATATCATTCATATAAATTACATTACTTGTATCAAAGTTACTTAAATCCAACGATATCAAACTGTTACAGAAGTTGAACATATTGGACATATCGATAACATTACTAGTATCAAAGTTACTTACATCTAAAGATGTTAAACTTTTACAGCTAACGAATATCGAATTCATATCAGTTACTTTACTTGTATTAAAGTTGCTTAAATCTAGTGTCGTTAAACTATCACAGTAATTGAACATGTGAGACATATTAGTTACATTATTGGTAACAAAATTACTTACATCTAGTGTTGTTAAATTATTACAGTTGTAAAACATATAAGACATATCAGTTACTTTACTCGTATTAAAGTTACTTACATCTAATGTTGTTAATTTTCTACAGTCTTGGAGCATATAAGACATATTAGTTACTCGACTAGTATCTAAATGCTCTAATCCGGTTATGCTTTTAAGATTTGCGAAATCTTGAAATAAATAACTGCTATTTGGATTTGCTATTATATCGCCATCTGCTTGGATATAAGCAGTGTATTTTGTTGAATCATTTTCATTTGGTACTAAATACGCCATAACACTTCTATTATATCTAGGTGACATATCATATATATATTTTGCATTCTCTTTAGAACTCGTAGTATTTTCAAATATTATGTCTGTTATATTTGCTTTTTGACTCCACATTCTTTCTTTACTACTTGCCGAATTCCTAGCTACCATTAAGTTTTCTGCTTTCCAATGAGCATAGAGTACTAGTCCTGGTATATCATCTACTTGGGTGTTATCTATGACTTGTTCACCGTCAGCTTGACCTGTAAACCATCCCAAAAATATATATCCATCATAAGTCGGTATTGGAAGTTCTCCATATGTCTCTCCATAAGTTACGACTTTACTACTTGTCGTAGTCGTTCCTCCGTTGGCATTAAAGGTTACAGTATATGTTTTAGGATTGAAGTTAGCGGTCGCTGTAACTGGTCCATTTGGCATCGTTAGTATGTTTCCTTCCAGAGTTCCACCGGTCACCGTCCAGTTAGCTAAATTGTAACCTGTCTTCTCTGGTATTCCTAAATCTATAGTTGCACCATAGTATACTTCTTCACTCGTCTCTACTCCATCTACATTTTTTGTAAGCGTATATTTGTTTCTATTGTAGTTATAGTCTATTTTATTAAGTACTGGTGGATATACTGTCTCTTTTTGTATCGTTAAACTCTTACTTGCAGGACTAGTAAATCCTGTATATGTTTTAACAGGTGGTGTTATTACAGCATTTTCTCTTTCTTCGCCCTCTTCGGTGTCGCTTATCGTATACGTTTCTCCATCTGTATTCAGTGTATTGTGATAGACTATGTATTTGTATTTATTTTCTACCATCTTAGCAGATACTGTGATATTTTCTTCGGTATCTATTTTTAATGTGTTTCCTTCGATTGTACCATTGGTGTTTTCCCAGCCGGTAAAAGTGTAATCTTCTTTAGTAGGTGGAGGAAGCTCTATCTCTGTACCGAAGTCGACCGTTTGTTCCACCCCATCGATAGTTACTTTTATTTTCTTCGGAATCCACTCGGCAGTGAAATAGGTATCGCTTATGCCCATGATGAACTGGGTATTCTCTAGTTCATAACTTATTCCTTTGATATCCCAGCTACTGAAGTTATAACCATATCTAGATGGGTTTGGTATACTCATTTCATCGTTGTTCATAAGAGGATATTCTTGAGGTCCTGTAAATTCGTTCCATGTTCCTCCATTAGGATTTACTCTTAAAGTATAGTATCTATACTTCGAAGGATTGTTGACTGTGAACTGGGTCGTAAATTCGGCATCTAAGTCGCTCGACTGTTCGACATCGGGTAAATTGTTTAAAGTGATGTTTAAATTGTAATAATATGTCTCGCCTGCTGGAACGGATAACTCGCTCGCGATAGAACTAGAAATTGGCATTTTAGATGTCGGTACATTCGACTCAGGTATGATAATCGTGTACTCTCCATCTTCTGTTGGACTATATGACAACTTGTAAGATAGACTTCGATTTAAATATGTGTTTACTAAGTTTAGCCAATCCAAACTCAAGGAAGCTTCCAATGAGCCTGTGTTTTCGATGATGAATTTCTTAGTAACTGTACCTCCAAAAGCTAACTTGGCATTAATGCCGTTGTCGTTGTCGGCAAACCTCAAAGACATCGTACCAGTTTGAAGTCCCATAGTTTGATTTCTACTATCGTTAACTGTTGTAAAAAAGGCTAAAGAGAGTACTCCCGTTAAAAGAACTATGCTTAATGCTAGAACAGTTAAAATTTTCTTTCTCTTCTTGAAATAGTTATCATTAAGATTTTCCTTTTTTATATAGAAAGTATTCTTATTCAGTTTAGGCAACTTTACGTTATTTTTCATAGAACAAAACCTCTCTCAATTATACTAGAATTATAACTTAGATTGTGTCTATTTTCAATAAGTGTTTGTTAAATCTGAATTACAAATAGTATTAAAAAAACGAAACAAAACGTTTCGTCCATATCAGTGCAAAGCTAGCACAATTTTAAATACTGTCTTTTTTATTTTTCTTTTAAAGGTATTTCCTAGTAAGTAGTCTGCGACTCTTGCTTTTTTGAGTTCTTTTATGTACTCTTTTTTATTTGCACCCTTTAGATTATCGATTTTGGATAGACAGCCACTGCTATAGAAACTGAGCAAGTATTCATCTCCAGTCTTTTCTTTAACCTTTTGAAAGAAATAGAGCGTGTCCATAGCTTTTTTGAATTCCTTTTTGTCGTCGGTATAGGAAGTGATGCTCGTCTCGTTTTCTCTGTTATATACATAACCTCTATATGTAGTCGCTGAGAATTTAGACGCTGAAGAAATCATGAGAGGGATGAGACCGAAGTCTTCGTGATATCTGTTTTCTGTAAATTCGAAATTGTCCATATATTCCTTTTTATAGGCGTATAACCAGGCCATTTCGAAGAGTGCATTCGATTCTACTAGAACCTTAAAAGCAGTCTGTCCGGATTGTTTTTCCAAAGCCAGCGCATTGGCATCGGTGATGCCTCCATCTTTGAGTTCGCGGTAGCCAAATTTGAGCATATCCTCGTCACTTATAAAATCGTTCAATTCTTTTAATAGGTCGGACTCTATGTAGTCGTCGCTGTCGATGAAGAGCAAGTAGTCACCCGTCGATTCTTTTATGCCGACGTTGCGCGCATAGCTCAGGCCGTGATTTTCTTGATCGATTATTTTTAGGGGCATTTTATCTTTGTAGGCTGCTAATATTTCTTTGCTGTTGTCCTTTGAACCGTCGTTTATCGCGATGACTTCAAAATTTTTGTAAGTCTGCTTCACTATGCTGTCTAAGCAGCGCTTTAAATATTTTTCGGTGTTATAGACGGGTACGATTAAACTAAATTTCATCTTCGATTACCTCGCATATCATTTGTACTCTTTTGGCATTTAGTTTGGAATAATCTATTTTGTCTAGCTTTATCTTTTTAGCCATTATCTTTTCTATGTCTTTGGCCATAGCCTGTGGTTCTTTAGAAATGATGAAACCTCTTTTGTCTTCGACGCGATAGTAATCGTCAGTTATGTCGAGTGTCGTTAGCATCGGTTTCCCTAAGATATTGGCTTCATTGTAGACGACGGGAAAACCTTCGTAGTCGGAAGTCATTACGATATATGAAGAGGCGTTCATGTATTTATAAGGGTTACTTTGCATGCCTAAGAGCAAGATGTTTTTGGAAAGTTCGTTCTTGGCGATGAAGTCTTTCGCCCTATCGTATTCTTCTCCTCCACCTACTATCCAAAGTTTTATATTGGAGTTTTTGGCGATGAGAATTTTAAACGTCTCGAGTAGGCGCGAAATCTTTTTTTGGTGTTCGTCGAGTCGGCCGACGAAGGTAAAGACTATATCTTTAGGTGCCACTTCTATTTCAGATGGAACACTAGATTTTTCTAATATTTCTTCGACATTTATTATGTTATTGATGACTAGAGTCTTATCCTTTAGGGAAGGATATTCCTTTAGAAAATTGTCTCTACTTTCGTTCGCGACAAAGATAATCCTATGAAAATTTTGTACATTTCTCGAATCGAAAAATTCTTTCATACCTTTTTGGTCATATATGTGGGAGTAGTCGTTGTGGACATATAGGGCGCTGTTTGCACTGCACTTTTTGGAAAGGATGCTCGCCGAGTAGAGATAAGTCGCATAGGCACAAGAAAAAGCGTATCTGTTTTTATGTTTAGATAAGAACAAAAGTCTTCTTGTGTAATTGATAATCTTTCTAACCGGGACACACTGCAATGCGGATACTTTGTACTCTATTATTTTTACATCTTTAGATAAATCCTTTTTTAAAGTACCTTCATCTTTTTCTAAGACCAGAGTTATATCATATAGTTTGTCTAGATTATTTAGTAAGTTTATTAAGGATTTCTCTATTCCTCCGATGTTCAAATCATGAGCGAAGAAGATTATTTTTTTTTTTGCATCGCCGTCGTCTTTAAATATGAACAGTTTACTGAAGACGTAGTTTAAAACGATTACTAATACTTGGGATACTAATGTCCAAATCAAGACCCAGATGTCGCTGTTCAGCTCGAGTAAAGTAACGAAGAACCACATGATGAACATGTCTAAGAAAAGAGTCAATATGCGCGCACTTAAGAAAGACATAATCTCTTTTATCAGGTGTTCATTCTTGTTCTTGAAGACAAAAAGCTTGTTCGTCACGTATGCAAATATGATGGAAAAAATCCACGCGATTATGATGGCATATTGCAGTTCGCGTGCATTTTCAGCGTCGAAGACGGTAAACAGAAGTACCCATTTGATGAGGATATTGACGACTGTGCCTATACCTCCTACGATTAAGTAATTTACTATCTCTTCATATTTTTTATATAATTCCCAACATTTTTTCATATTATCCCTACCAAGTTCTCTAAGCAAGATTTTATCATATTTACTCGGGTATAACAAGATATTAAAAGAGAACTACTTGTGGGTAGTTCTCGTGTAATTTTCGATGTTAGTCAGGTCCGCGAGTAATAAGACAATAGAAATGTAAGTAAATGGCATGGCACAAATCGCCGTACGCATAAATTCGTCACAAGTTCCTATAAATGTCGACAAGATTATCGCGAATGGGAAGGCAAACAATCCTGCGTAGATATAAGGAAGTTTTTTAGTCTTTATCCATAAAACTATAAATGCGATGAAACAGATACTAAGGGCGATGTAACTGTGACCGAATATGAGTATGGAGAATATGCTAGGAATATGTCTATTTATCTCTCGATACTCATTTATTCCCGTGTAGGAATAGCCCTCATATTTAACCGGTATATGGTTTTCAATCAGTCTCGAAATATAGTCTTTATATGCGGTCATATCATTGGTTTTTGCTTCTCTAGTTAGCTCTTTAATCTCCTTTAAATCGTAGTAAGTCTTGAGTTCACCTATGCTATCCCATAGACTTAGAGGGTTATTTTTAAGTGCTGCATCTGCACGGTCGATGAATTCTTGGTCAGAACTATTCTTGTAAAAACCTTCTCTTAAGGATACGTATAAATCCTGTCGTGGCATGGCGTCACTTATTGAGTAGATGCCAAAAGTTTTGTGGAAGATTATCGCATATATCACTATTAACAATATCCCGAATAGAGAAGCTCCTAAACACTTTATCTCTTGACGACGACTTTTCTTTTCGAAGATGATTCTGGCGATGAAGAAGCAGACTAACATGACCAAATAAATAATCGAGGTTGGTCGGTGAAAGGTCAAGACGAAAGATGTGACTATGGCGATGATGCCATCAGCTAATCTGCCCTTTTTCAAGTAACTTATAATAAAGTAGATGAATATAATTGTACCGGATAGAGCAATCGATTCGGTTAAGAGGACGTTATTCCAACCGACTACTGTTGGCGATAGAGCATATAGAACAGTTGCTAGACTAGCGATTACTGATTTTTTGGTTAGTAGAATAAACGTCTTATAGAGAAATACCAAAGAGATAAACCAAATGACATACTGACAGATGCAGATGAACATCATATAGTTCTCTTGAAATAAGAACTGGTTGAGGTGGATTATCAGAGGATAAATCGGAGTTCGTCCATTGAATTGTAAGTTAAGAAATGCTCTAAAGCTGAATTCGATATATGAAGATGAGTCGTTATATAAAATGCTCGTTTGAGAAGTAAAATAATAATATAATCCGATTAAAGATGTACCTAGAAGTGTTCCTAAGAATATTTTTCTTTCCACATTATCTTTCTTATTTATAAAGAATTTATAAAGAGAATAGAACAGCGTAAAGAACAAAGCGAAGGATAGTATAAAGTAGACGCCGCTAATGGGGGTCAACTCTCGGTTGCTCGAAATTTTATAATAATTTTCCTTCAATGGGTCCATCTCGGCTTTTTGAGAAGTCGTCTTATCTTTTTCGGTTATAGCGATATCTTCAGTAGTCCGCAGGATGATGCTAACATTTCTGCTCTTTTGAAAGTCTATTTTTAGATTTTCGCCATATTCGAAAGATATTTTATCGCAAGGGGCGTAGAGATAGCTATTGTAGTAACCATCTTCTAATTTTACATACCTTACGTTGTCGATTATGAAAGCTTCGATGAAGTCCACATCGGCAAAATTTTCGACTTCTTTTTCGATAGTAACTGTCGCATCTCTATATTCGTAGAGAAAGTATGATTTAAAACTTAGGATAGTACCTATGGACAATAGAAAGCTTAGAATCATTCCTATCGTCTTTTTCCTTTGGTTGAGTCTATAATCTTTTTTTTCGATATACGTTAGCAAAAAGTAAAAACCAAGTGTTAAGAAAATGAAGACGATTAGGTAGGTCTTTAAAGGGAAGTCGCCCATTCTTAATGCCAATATACTGGAGCATATTGCTAAGATGAGCGCTTTGAGGATTGTCAACGCCTTTTTATTCTCCATCATTTTATTTAAATTTTTCAATCGATTCCACCAGGTAGTTAGTTTTCTTGAATTCGAGGTTCAATAACACTTGTAGGTATTTGATGATGAAAGCAAAGATGACAAATGTTCCGAAGAAACCGAAGGCCAAGAAGAGCATAGTCGTCGTCCAGCCAGTAATGGCTACTTGGTTTACGAACATGACTATCGAATAGATAGCAACGGCGATGACTATGAGTATCATCAAAACGGATAAAATAACTGACGCTTTATAACAAACATCTGTGAAAAGGATGAGAGAATCAAAGGCGTTTTTTGATCTTTCCTTTTTAGTGTTTTTATCCAGTTTGGTCATCGTAGACATGCTCGGATTATATTCGACGTTTGCGACTTTTAAACCGCAGTTGGCTTCGATAGCTTTTCTATAAGGAATCGTCTTGTTGATAGCGTTGATTCTGTTAATCGCACGACGAGATATTATCTCAAAAGTATTGGTATCGAGTTTATATTGTGTGTTGGAATATTTATTGAATATTTTATAGAACATCTTAGAAGTGAATCTCCTTTTAGAAGATGAACTAGCCGTCACGATGTCGTAACCTTCTAAAGACTTTTTATAGATGTCGAAGACGAGCTCTTTGTCGTAATCCATATCGATAGTTTCGAATTGGTAGATGAAATCGCCGATTGCTAGGTCGACTCCGGCATTCATCGCGAGTTCTTTTCCTTGGTAATAACTCATGTTAACCGTGCTCACACTGGCATCTTTGAGTTCTTTAGCGCATTCTTTGATGATGTCGACAGTCTTATCAGTAGAGCCGTCGTTGACAAATATTATTTCATATTTGAGAAAGTTTTTGCTCAACACTTCGTTAAGATTCTCCATAAAATTTTTAACGTTTGCTTCATCGTTTCTCGTATAAACGACAGCCGATATGAAATTTTTTTCTTTATTCATTTTAACACCTCATCTAAATCGTATACTGTATTTATTTTACCCGATAGTACACTTATAAAAGTCGGGTTGGTCGTGAATGTCTTGATGACCGTCGGACGCGAGTCGTCTATCTCGGAAGCTTTAAGAATAGGCTTCATAGAGAAAAGCGAACCGACGTATTCGAAGCCAAATTCGTCCTTTAAGTATTTCTTGGCTAGATTGGACATGTATGGCCAAGCACTTTCCGGTTTGGCAGGACAGTCGTTGCAGTTGCCGAGCTGACATGGAGTACAATAGTTTGCTTTTACTGCGTTGGCTTTCTCTTGGCACGGGAAAGTCGGTAGGCTATCGTAACTCGTTATGTGGGGAGTAAAGGTTACAGATGTCAATGAATGGTAACCGGTCTTTCCGAAAGGCATGATGGAGAAGAAAGGACCATCCATGACTGTAATGCCGACGTCTTTAAATTTTTCAGAAACGGTACATAAGATTATTTCACATAACTCGTATTTGATTTTGAAATGCGGTAAACCGAGTTTCTCGAGTATTTGATTGACGCTGGCATAAGTTGCATTTAGTAAGAATGGCGTCGTGTATGTACCCTTCTCAGTAGTAATTTCATAGACATCTTCGAGCTTTTTGATGTCTTTAACTTCCTCGCTATATTTGATGGTTACATTTTTGCATTTGCTCAATTCTTTTAGGAAGTAATCTCTTAAAATCATCGCATCGTAGGTGTATTCCTTCGTCAGGAAGCAACCATCACACATGCCATCTTTAAAATATTTGGATGGCGATTGTTCGTCACAGACGATGTCGGCCGATTTACAGAACTTCTTGAACTGTTCGGCATTCGTCCAAGAGAAATTAGCACTTGTAGCATAGATTTGGTCGAACTCGGACAGTATCGAAAAGTCGTAATCTTTATTAAAACGTTCGAAGTAATGAGCAGACTTAATAGCTGTCGAGTATGACCTCGGATAATGGTAACCCATGTGAACGCGAGCTTGGTTGATGTATGTCGCCCTTTTAAAAGCTTCATCATCTTTCTCGAGGACTAAAATTTGGCGGTCTTTAACTTTGGCGCTTTGTAAAGCTGAATATAATCCATATATTCCAGCGCCGATTATTATTCTATCGTACTTCATAATTTTCTCCTTCTAATCTTTGACGTCGTATTTATGGAACAAGTTGCAAAACAGTATTTTCATCAGTTCGGCGTTGCCCTTGAATGGACTTATCTTGGTAGGCGTCTTGCCCTTTTTAGGATAAACTCTTTTTACCGGTATTTCGCAGGTCTTCATTCCCAATTGGTCAGCTTTTACCGATAGGAAAGCCAATAACTCATAAGTCATGAAGATATCTCTAAAAGGTTTAACTTTTTCGTGTTCCAAGTAGTTTCTAGAGTAAGCTCTATAGGCGTTCGTCGTATCCGTGTACCACTTTTTTGCAGTTAAAGATATGATAGGAGCGTGTATTAGCCTAACCGATACGTATCTCAATAGTGGCGTATTGATAGCTTGTCCTCCTTTGATGAAACGCGAGCCTTGGACGAAGTCGTAACCCTTTTCTAGACATTCGACAAACTTAGGCACATCTTCGATGCTGTCTTTATCGTTGCCGTCGATGGTGATAATTCCATCGTATCCCCTTTCTAGAGCCCAGTAGAAGCCCATGCGCAGCTGTGCTCCCTGTTTTCCTTTATCCTTTTTGATTAGCAGCGTATTTACATCGAGAGACTTCAGAAGATTCTCTTCGGTACAACCGTCTTTGGAGTCGCCGTCGCAGATGATTATGTCGACGTAGTCCGATACATGGGCTTCTTTTGCCCTTTCGAGCTCTCTTTTTATCTTTTCGCCCTCATTAATGATGGGAATACACAAGCAATATTTTTTAGTTTTAGGCGCATATTCGTTACATTCGAAATTGGGAACACCTTCAATATTTTCGTATTTCATTTTTAATCACCTATAAGTCCTTTGATATAGAAAATTGTATCTTTGACGATGTCCACATCAGCTTTCTTCATCTCAATCGATACAGTTTTTTTATAGTTCTGTTCTCTTAAAAGAGCGATGAGTTCTCTAAAGAGCTCTCTATTTTGGACAGGTTCGAGGTTGGGTTCGCTGATGTGTATGTGGTTAATCCAAGTCAAGTTATCTTTTAGCAGTTTTAAGTCTTCTTTGTTTTCGATAACAGTGCCCAAATCGTAATTGATTTTGACATGGCTCATATTTAGTCTTTTAACGAATTCGAGAGCTTCTTCTGTGCGGTTTAAGAAGTTAGTGTTATATATGGTAGGATTCGGTTCGACGGCGATGACGACATCTTTAATAGCAGCATACTCTCCTAGCGTCCTAAAAAAAGTTAGTGCTTTTTCGCAATCGTCCGTGCTCGAGATATTTCTATTTTTGGGACAGCCGAAGACGATGTTATGACAACCTATGGCTTTAGCGAAGTCGATACACTTTTCGGTGTAATCGATCATGGCATTGTAGTCTTCTTCGCTTTCAAAGATTTTTTCGTTTCTACCGAACCAGATGGATTGCATAGAGACGACGTCTAAGTCGTAATCGCTCTTTAATCTCTCTTTAAGTTCTCTTGCCTCATCTAGGTGTTCATAGGGATTTTCTTTAATAAGTCTCGTCGGAGCGATTTCTAGAGCCGTAATATCATTTTCTTTTAGAAAAGCGTACATCTCTTTGTCGTCGTCTTCCGTCCAAGCGATATTCGATATAGCTAATTTCATGCTTCCTCCTCAGCCGTCTTTTTTTCGACGAAGTCTTTTATTTCTTTTAACAGTTGTTCTCTATTTTGGATATAACCGGCATCGCCTCCTAAGACGCGAGCGTGTTTCGTTCTGAAGTCATAATTACTGACTTTGCCATTTAGTTCATTTATGAATTCCCTTTTATATATATATTCATATATCTCGCGAGCACTTAGCGGTTCGGTAGCAAGGTTTACCGTTTTGAGGTCATTTTCAACAATCTTTTCGATATCGTTCCAGAGATTAGACAGATTGTAGAACTGGAAGGATGCGCGACTGTCGGTAAATTTTAATGCAGTAAAATCCAGTTTTCTAAATAGGCTTTTGAGCTCGATTTTTTCTTTAGCATTTAGTTCTCTACACTTATAAAAGCCGTTGTCCTGTTTAGAATAAAAATCTTTAAGACTAGGTTCTTTAGCTACTAATTCATCGAATTTGGTCTCTTTTAGCATGCTCGGGATGACGTGAATCATGTCGTAGATAAAATTCTTTTTGATGTTTTTACCAAATAATGCGGGGAGTCTTACGATGTGGTAGTCGGAAATGTTTTCTCTTACCCAATTTTCTAGATATAGTCTATTGCGACCATAACCTTCACTGCTGGGAGCGATTACGGTGTCTTCGTCGACTTCTCTTGGATTTTCGTAGACGTCGATGGTCGAGATCAATACCAGTTTTTTGGGATTGATTTTTTGGATATTGGAAATGGCGTTTTCAATCGTCTTTAAGTCTTTTTCCGGCTCTGAGTTAGCGATAAACTTCTGCGCGGGAATACCGGCATATATCAGTAAATCTGGGTTGGTACCATAAGCGTCTTCTATGTTTTTAGAATTATATAGACCTGTGAATTTGTGTTTCGCTTCGATGTTTGATCCGACAAATCCCGTGTACCCTACTAATGCATCTTTCATCTTATTCCTTCTTTCATTCAACTTCAACTTTTTTGACATTTTTTAAACTTCTCAAAAGAGATTTAATCGTTATATAAAGACATACTTGGATAAAACCGAAATACCATAAGACGTAATTCATGTGGATATGGACGTAGGAGTGTGCTTTAGCTAAGATGAACCACGACAACGGACAAGCTCCAAATATTATAAACATGACGATATCCCTTTTGCAGTTATTCTCTTTCTTTATATAATTATAAACTAATAGTGCTATACTTGTAAAGATTAAAAGATTGAAATACTGACCTTCTATTCCTAGAATGACGTTAGTGTTCCAGTAGAAATAAGTTTTTACCGTTTCCGATATTTTAGCATTTATAGAGTTGGTCAGACGGACATCTTCGTATGAATCCGACCTGTTCAAAAAATTTTCTGAGCCGGGGACGCTGAGCGTGCGGCGAGCTATATCTTCACGGTAAATAGTTTTCACACCTTCTAAAACGCTGCCATCTCCCCTCATGAAGCCATGTAATAAAAGAACAGTTGTAAAACCGGCAAGGGCGGTGATACTTACCTCGAAAGCTGTAATGAATATGGCTTTTTTAATCTTCTTATCTTTCGCGACGAAGAAGTCGATGACGAAGAACGATGCGCAGAAGACGAGTATAGTCGAAATGTATTCGTAACCACAGGCGCATTTTAGCAGTACGGATAAGAATAAAAGCGTTAGGTAACGAAGTTTATGTTTTTGGTCGAGAGACAGCTTTAATGTGAAAAGAGCTGGCAAAAACCAAGTGAACTCTACCCAGTAGAGGTTTCTAGCAAACGCTACCACCCAAGGCGATAAGAAGAACGTTACAAAGAATACTGTGCCTAGGAGATTGCCATATTTTTTAGCCAATAGAAAACAGATTTCGGTTAATACGATGGCTAGGATGAGACAATTGATAGATTGGAGAACATGAACGGGGATATGTAATTTGTTATAGAGAAAACTATAAGTGTATCCTTGGAGACCTATTTGAGAAGTATAAGTGGAAAACTCGATTCCGTCTATTTCTTCCCGTTTACTTAGAGCGTCTACCAGCGGTTCGATGGTGCTCACAGGTTCGTTCGTTTTTTGGTCGTAGAGATAACTTCTTTCCAAGCCGTATGACATATCATAACCGTATTTGTCAGCATATATTTTGGATAAGACGAGATTCTCAGAATCGCTTTGGAAATTTTTGAAGGTTACTTCCCAACTATAAGTTTCAGTTGGAGATGCCAAAAAATTGTACTTAAAAACTGAGAAGAGACTTACGACCATGGCTATAAATATGAGCACTTTAGATTCTTTACTTTTTTTAATCACGATAAAAAATATCCTCCTTTGTTATAACTAACATAAGTATACTCTTTTTAGGCGTTTTATGTCAAATTTAAACAAAGGAAGATAACTGATTTAGTAGATGAAAATAGGCAGAAATTTTGTTTTTCAAAAATGGCAAAATCGCTCTCAAATGCCCTATTTAAGCCAGAAATCTGACTTTTACTTCTAAACGTGTTTTAATTGAGATGAAGAACACATCTATCTGTTGTTTCTCCTTTTTTACCTCAAAATCATCAGTGATTTTCATACTACTTTTTCTCAAGGGGGAGTTTTGGTAAGAAAGGAGGTGTTCGTTTTATGCATGAAAAGCTTAAAACGGTGCTAGGTTTAATCTTAGCATTAGCCGTCCTCGTTCTAGTTTGCGAGAACGACTAACATAAAAAAAGACACGTTTAGATCCTTGAGGTATC
>CAZXXI010000016.1:3488-14449 GCA_964644815.1 uncultured Muribaculaceae bacterium | reverse complement strand
GGCAAATTAAACTTTGGAGAGTCAGCTGAGAAGTTATTTATACTCGAGAATACAGGAACTCTACCTTCTAAAGCTAAGATAAACTTTATTAATATGGTAAATACCTATCAGAAAGGTTCTCTAACATATAAGCTAGAATATAAGACTACAGAAGAGGGAACTACTTGGACTGAAATAAAAGCCAAAAAGAACGTGCCGATAAGTTCTATAGCTTCTAAAACGATGTTAGCTAATAACTTAGAAGTACCAGTAGGACAAAAGTATTATTATAGACTTACAGTTACTCTAGAGAACTTAGAAGGAGTAGACCAGACTCAAGATATCAATGCAGTCTTCAGTACAGAATTTAACTTAGAAGAAGCAAGTGAGTCACCGTTTGAGAAAGTAATAGCTAATGTAAACTCTGGCAATCCAAACTTTGCTGAACCAGCGACGACAGATGAGGGGATATATGCCTTAGCAGACGACTATGGAACAAGTTATTACTATAGAGGAGCATCTAAAACAAACTATATTAAATATGGTAAAAACAAGGCAAATCAAGACATGTACTGGAGAATCGTCAGAATAAATGGTGATGGTTCACTTCGCATTATTTATGATGGAACACAAGCTTATGCTAATGGAACAGTCAATGATGCGAGATATGCCAAAGTAGGACAAGTGTGGAATACAACATATAACGATAATAAATATGTCGGTTATATGTTCGGAGGAGCGAATGGTGTGCCTAGTACATCGAAAGAACAAGCACAGACTAATGAAACAGATAGCGAAGCCAAAACAGCAGTAGATACATGGTACAAAGAAAACATAGTAGACACAGGATATGAAACTGATATAGCAGATGCCATATTCTGTAATGATAGAAGTACGCCAGGAAATTTAACAACAAGTATGTCAGGTGATACAGGATTAGGTTACGGTAACAACAAAACTGCCTATGGAGCAACAGCAAGAACAGGAGTGTGGAAATCTGATATCGTACCAAAATTTACTTGTGAAGTAAAAAATGATGCTTTTACAGTAAATGAAAGTGATAAAGGAAATGGGGACCTAACATATCCAGTGGGCTTAATAACAGCAGACGAGATATTAGCTGCAGGTAGTGGAAAACATAACACAAATAATCGATTATTTTACTTATACAAATCGTCAAATACTAATGGCTGGTCGCTTTCGCCTGCTATCTGTGAAATTTCTGATAGCTCATTTATAAATAGCACTACTATGTTCAACATCGGTAGACCCGGTTACTTAAACGCTACATTTCCTACTTGCAACCAGGGTGCTATAGCGCCCGTTATCAATCTCTCTGCCGAATATGCAAATGAACTTATCGGAGACGGAACTATGGCCAACCCATATCGCGCCTCTGATGTAGAACCATAAAAAAATGCTTGCCTAAAAGGAGCAAGTATTATATACTTTATATAGGAAGAACACATGCATACATGTGTATCTCCTTTTGTGGGAGACACGCAAGATACCTCAAGGATCTAAACGTGTCTTTTTTTCATGCTAGTCGCCCTCGCAAACTAGAACGAGGACGGCTAATGCTAAGATTAAACCTAGCACCGTTTTAAGCTTATCGCGCATAAAACGAACACCTCCTTTCTAACCAAAACTCCCCTTGAGAAAAAGTAGTGTGACCTTCAAAGTTGATTTTGAGGTAGAAAAGAGAAACAGCGAATAGATGTGTCCTTCATCTCCATTAAATCACGTTTAGAAGTAAAAGTCAGACTTTTAGCTTAGATAGGGCGATTGAGAGCAATTTTGCACTTTTTAAAAAAGAAAAATAATGCTCGTTTTTAGTAAATAACAGAGCAAAAATTTACATAAAATGTAATAGATTGCTATTGACTATCATCCGCTTCTTTAGCTACAATAACTATAGATTTAATAAAATGTTAAAGGAGGAAGAAATGCAAGTAATAAAATGTAGGAATGCTATTAAAGGAAGTAATAGCGACAAATGTGAAACGACAGAATATTCATTTCAAGATAACGACATCGATTTAGGTTTAGCAACTATCACTGGTAGATATCCAGAAAAAGGATTCTGTACAAATACCGTTAGCAAAGAGTTGATATATGTTTTAGATGGAAAAGGAAAACTATATTTTGAAAATACTTTTGTCGAATTTGAAAAAGGAGACTCCATTTTGATAACGCCAAACGAATTATACTACTGGGATACTTCCTTCTGTGTCGTCTCTATGACTTGTACGCCAGCTTGGAATAAAGACCAGTATAAAGTTGTCGAGTAAGCGCCAATAGTCATATTAAAAAAAGTTAAAACTTATTCAGTAGCGAAGTCTCCAAAAGGTGGCTTTTCTTTTGGCCAGTAGTAGCAAATGTAACGTAAAACCTGCCAAATGGGTCGATTTGGTTTGCTTATTAGCCTTAAACTGTGATAAAATGTGATAAGGTGGTTAAGGATATGGAAGACATAATCAAAAGAATATATAATTACAGTTTAGAAGATATAATGGGTAAACGCTTTGGCGACTATTCCAAATATATCATTCAAGATAGAGCTATCCCCGATGTTCGAGATGGCTTGAAGCCTGTTCAAAGGCGCATTTTGTATGCCATGAGCAAAGATAACAACACATACGATAAGAAATTCAAAAAGTGTGCTAATGCCGTCGGTATCGTCTTAGGTAAATACCATCCCCATGGAGACACATCTGTCTACGATGCGCTCGTACGCTTGAGTCAAGATTGGAAGCAAAACCAAATATTAGTCGAAGTCGACGGTAACAACGGTTCCATCGATGGCGATCCTCCAGCAGCATATCGTTATACCGAATGTCGTCTTGCCAAGATAAGCGAGGAGCTTTTAGGAGACGTCGACAAATTCGAAGCAATGAAAATCAATTTTGCTCCTAACTTCGATGACACTAAACTGGAGCCTACCGTCTTGCCAGCAAAATTTCCAAACCTCTTAATAAACGGATGTACAGGTATCAGTGCCGGCTACGCTACCAATATGCCACCGCACAATTTAGAAGAGATAATCGACGCTACCATCAAAAGAATCGACTCTCCTAATTGCACTTTAGATACGATTATGGCTATCGTCAAGGGACCAGATTTCCCAACGGGTGGCATCGTCGAAGGACGAGACAGCATAAGAAAAGCTTTCGAAACTGGTAGGGGTAAGATAAACGTCTTATGCAAGTACGAATTTGTCAAAGAAAAGGGTAAAGAAAAAATCGTCATCCATGAAATACCGTTCGAAGTCAACAAACAACATTTAGTTCAAAAAATAGACGAGATACGTCTAGATAAAAAAGTAGACGGCATGGCTGAAGTGCGCGACGAATCCGACAAAGATGCCAATCTCCGCATCGTCATCGACCTAAAAGCCGGGGCTAACAAAGAGCTCGTCATGAATTATCTTTTAAAGAACACCGAACTGCAGACCTCATATAACTACAACAATGTGACAATCGTCAACCGACGTCCTCGCCTTTTAGGCATAATTCCCATCATCGATGCCTATATTTCTCACCAACGGGAAGTCGTCACAAAGAGCACGGAATGGGATTTAGCATTCGCCCAAAAGCAATATCACATAACCGAAGGTCTAATTAAAGCTATAAGCATCTTGGATGACGTCATAAGAGTAATCAGAGCTTCCAAAAATAAAGCTGACGCGAAAGACAATCTCGTCAAAGAGTTCGACTTTACCCCTGACCAAGCAGAAGCTATTGTCATGTTACAGCTCTATAGATTAACCAATACGGACATAGTGACTCTCCAAGAAAAGATGAAAGAATTGATGGAAAAAATCGCCGAATACAAGGGCATTCTCGAAGATCAGAGTAAACTGGATAACTATATCAAAAAAGACCTGCGCAGAATCAAAAAAGAATACGGCGTTCCGCGAAAGACGGAGATAAGAGATACGGTTACTGAAATCAAAATAAGTGCCGAAGAACTCATAACGAATGAAAGAGTCTTGATCATCCTCACTAAAGATGGCTACTTGAAAAGAGTTAGTCTCAAATCTTTTGGAGCGTCTAACGAAGCCACTGGTCTCAAGCCTGGCGATGTCGTCCTCGATATGTACGAAGCATCGACGTTGGATAAACTCATGATTATAACCGACATGGGTAACTACATCTACTTACCAGTATACGATATACCTGAATTGAAATGGAAAGATATGGGTAAGCATATAAGCAACATCATCACCGTCGTTCCAGATGAATCCGTCATCGCTTCATTCGTCATAAATGCGTCGACTTGCAAACAAAATGTCATCACTGTCACTAAAAATGGCATGGTCAAAAAGACGCCACTAGAAGCCTACAACGTGACTCGCTACAACAAAGAAATGGCCGCTATCAAATTGAAAGATGGCGATAAAGTAGCCAGCGCTACTTTAGAAGAGCCGGAATTTATGCTCGTAACGAAAAATGGCTACTCTTTGAGATTCAAGACAGAAGAAATACCGGCAAGTGGAGTAAAAACGGGTGGAGTCAAAGGCATAAGCCTTAAAGACGATGACGAAGTAGTCGCCGGATTCGGTATCGATAAACTTGCCGAATACATAGCTATCTTTACAGATAAATCGACATCTAAACGAGTAAAACTGGGCGACATAGAATTGTCCAGTCGAGCTAAGCGCGGTAGCTTAATCGTCAAAAAAGTCAAAGCTACTGTGTACAAAGTCATAGAAGCTCTTCCATGCGACGCGAAATCCGTCTTCGTCCTAAAATACGCGGACGACAACAAAGAGATAAAGGCAAGCGATATACCTATAATGGATACTTCTAGCACGGGAAGTTCTATATCTAAAACTAAGATTGTAGATGTCATCCCGCTTTCTGAAATAGAGACTATCGAAGAGGGCAAAGAGACATCCCCTATAGAAAACGAAGAAAACGACGATTTTCTAGAAGAGTTCAAACTTTAGGAGCGAATAGATGCAAAATAAAAAGGATAACTACCCTTGGGAGAATCTAGATACGGCGATGCTTTTCTTGCCAGAAGAATTGCTCATTTATCATCTATACCGCTATGAACAAGCGCGCAAGAAAGACCAGTTAAAAGAGATGAAAAAGGAAGCCCAATACATAAACACATATGCGGAAGAGCTAGGAGTTAAGAAAGTAGAGGAAGAGACATGTTTTCAAAAACGATAAAAGACAACAAAATACCGCCCAACTTTCTAAACAGCATTCTCACCAATCCCTCTCTTTATAGCATGTTCAAAAATGAGTTCGACGAAAACTCAGAATACTTTCAAAACATAGAAAAAGAAGAGTATTTGAGTGCGATGATAGAATTCATCGAGAACTCCTTGTTTTCTGGAAATCTTTTCCACATCTATAGTGAAGTAGATGATTTAGAAAACTATAAAGAGGGGAGTCTTTCGTACATCCGATGCTTTTATGACGACTTTCTCCTAGAAGAATTTAAACGCGACCCCGAGTCCATTTTAAAGACAAAGTTCTTCCGTGGCCTCGAATATGCCAAAAAGAACGACTTATATGCCGCGCGCATAAACGAATTTACAAAGCTCTACGATTACGTCTTCCACGAATCTCTAGACTATGAAGATATCGTAAGCGTACTGATAAAAGATGCCAAAGAAAAGCTTGCAAACGGAGAGGTTCTGTCTTTAAAGGACTTCGACATCCTCTGTTTTTACGTCAAAAACAACATCGCTGGTTATATCGACATGGACATGGTGACGAAGATGCTCAAAAATCACGCCTACAAATACAACCATATCTTCGAACGGGGAGTGGTAGAGGAATTGGTATCATCTACGATTAAGAGCTATCTCGAAAATAGTGGAGTAGAAGCTCACATAGTTTATCAAAACGGCTTAGAAGACAAGGCACTTTCTGGACACGACTTAAATACGCATACCTTTTATATCGACTATTCGCTAATAGATGGCTTCATCTCTCTTAACTACATAGAGCTTTTCGAATACGCATTTTTAGAAGCCGAACAGATATTGACCTACGAATTGTTAAACCGCAACGAATGTTCTTATAGAACGCTCAAAGTGCTGATGAATCTCGTAGTCAACAAAGTCGATATAAGAAGGTTTATTGAAGACTCTAACTATTATCCTACCAATTATTACGCCGATTTAAAAGCTTCGTCTTTCTTGAAGGCCATGCGCTTTTTCTCTTCTTTAGGCGTCAACTTATATAAAAACTATATCCAATCGAAAACTGCTAAAGTCGATTTTACCGACATCGACGTCAGTCCTCAGCTTTCTTTTAAAGAGATATCTTTAGACCAACGTTTTTTCGCTGCGTTCGACAAGTCTCCTCATAAATTAGAACTCATCAAAAAATACCGAGTTCTTTCCTCGATATTTACTAAAGACGGAAATAGAGTGCGAACTATAGACCTCATCAAAAAATTAGGTAAAGGCGACAATCGAGATTTCTTAGAAGAATATCTCAATTCGCGCATCATAGAACCGGAAGTGATGATAGAAGACGTCGTCGACTTATCCGGTTACCGTCCTAAAGATGAAGACATCGCCAACCTTATCGAAAAGGAGGTTAAATATATATATACAGACTCTTTTTTCTACAGCTTAGACAGTTTTCTAAAGCTAAAGAAAGCTAAGAATTTTGACGCCGAAGAATACTTAGATGACCTCCTCATCAGAATAAACTGCATTAAAAATACACCTCTAGTACACAGATTTATCGACGAAGCCATTTTTATCATCGATGATATGAAACAAAACGTCTAATCATGCATAAAATATTTTAAGGTGGTCTATTATGAATAAAAAGGATGAATTTAAAAGCTTTGTCAAAGAGCATCCTGCCTTAGTTTCAGTTGTGAGAAATAAGACACACAGCTGGCAAGACTTATACGAAGTTTTCGACCTTTACGGTACTGACGAATCATTATGGAATAAATACTTAGAAAATAGGGAAATTAATTCTTCTAATGAAAGCGCCAAGATGAACAGTCTTGGCGAACTCACTAAATTATTTAAAAACATCAATATAGACAACGTCCAAAAGTATATAGATACTGCCCAAAAAGCCATCGGTGTTATTCAGGAACTAACCGGAGCAGGAACGGCCGGAGCCACAGTGAAGGGTCCCAGTGTATCGCGTCCGATAAACAAAATATTCGAGGATTGATATGCAACTGATAACGCTCTACGCCTTAAAAAGCGATGCGACGATGCATAAATATCTCCGCGAGAACTCCGACTGGTATAAGTATCTGAACAGAAGTCCCAAAAACTATAAGGATTTTGTTCAAGCCATGAAGAAAAAGTATAAACTGAACACCACCGATAAAATAAGCGCAAGCCTCGACAACTTGGATTTGATAACGAGTGTAATAAGTACTGTAAAGTGAAAATATGTATCTTGCTCCCTCTATAAAATACGTGCTATACTTATAGTATAAAATAGAATAAGGATACAAAAAATTTGACAAATTATATTTTTTGTGTTAAAATACCCACCAACTAAAGGGAATAAGGGGGATTTTTATGAAAGGATACATACTAGATTATGTCAACGAGAAAGAGTATCACAAGCTAGAGCGTGCTTTAAAGAAGTATAATATGCTAGCTTATAAAAAGCTCAATTTCGAATACTATCCAGCTCTTAGAAACGGAAATTTTCTAGGGGAAAAGGAAAAAACTGAAAAGCAAGATGATAAGATTAGATATAAACTAAAGCTTCCGAGCGATCACATGTTTAGTCAAGTTCACGGAGACGTAATGCTTCATTATATAGTTTACACCAAAGAAAATATCGTAATGCTCGATACCATAACACCTTCTGATATCTTACTAGAAGGTCATATGGCAGAGCTCACGACTTATAAAGGTGTCATGATTTCTAAACAGAATGAAGCTAAAGATATGTTTAAAATAGATTTATTAAATATGATTAATAAATAGGACACTCATTATTGAGTGCTTTTTTATTTTATCCTTTATAAAGAGACAACAATAATGCTTTTTCGGTAGGGTTATCCCGGATATATCTTTTTATAAACTCGTCGACTGCCTCAAAGACACTCATATTTCTATCGAAATACATCTTTAAAACGTCCAAACTATATAAAAATCCGTTTCTCTCTCTTTCCCTCATGATAAATTGCACTATTTGTCTGAATTTGAATGAATCTATATCACTTCTTCTCGAAAAGAGTAACAAGTCGATTAGTTTGTTAATTTTATCGTAATTCCAGCTTCTCAATACTGCAATCTTCTCTTCGCTGGATAAGGAATCGGTTAATAGATATAAGCATAATGCATGTCTTAAATCTCGCATATTTGAGATAACTACTCATGAATTTAGGCACAGTTATGCTACCAGAATGATTAAAAAAGGTGTTTCAATAGATAAAGTATCAAAATATCTCGGTCATAGTAGTGTGTCGATTACATTAGATGTATATGTACACAATGAAAAAAGAGATTGGTCGTCTCTTTCCTCTAAGATTGATTTTTTTGAAACCATTACCAATAATCTTAAAAAAATCATTCAATCTATTATCACACATTTTGTGTAATAACCTTAATTTGGTGCGAGTAACAGGACTTGAACCGTATAAAATAATCTAGAAAGAGATTATGGAGAAGAAGAATTTAACAAGTGGCGATATAGTCACAAAACATGCATTTATTTTATATGATTTAGACGATTTAGTTTTATATTATTTTAACGATTATTATGAATTGTTAAAATTTGTAAATATTCCAAGTTGGAATCTAGCTTGTCGATACAATAAAAATCAAACTGATATTATAAATATTGTAATAGATGGAGCATTAAGACGATTATATACATTCGAAAGGCCAAGGTAGGATGTTTAATTAATGGATATTTGGGATATAATTTATTTTTTAGCTCGTTTAAATATTATTTTATTTTTATTTAGATTTTCATTTGATTTTATTATATTTTTATGGGATTTGATAAAACAATTTATTTATAGTAAAGGGGAATAGTCCTCTTTTTTTAATTTCCACATTTCTAAGAAAATATGATGTTATTCTTATAATAGAAAGGAGATATAACATGAACATTACAGGAAAACTTGTAGAAAAGACGAGTAAAAGTGGTAATAAATATGTTTGTGTAGAGTTACAACTCACTCCGACATATAGCAAGACTGTTTTCTTAGAGAAAGCAGAAATCGCTTTGCTTGCATCAATTCAAGCACAACAGAAATAGGTTTTTAGCAGATTAGTTTTTTTCATCTACTTTTACTAATCAAAACGCGCTAGCCGTTTGTCTGTTTGTGCTTGGGGCGAAGAAATTTTAGAAAGGAGAATGGTACTTATGGTTCCAGCATTTGTCGCTACAATAGCTCCACAATCTTATGTTATGCTAGAGGGTGCTGTTACTGGTGGTATGTCAGATGCGCAAGCTACTGCACTTACTACTAGTTTACAGACTTTTGGTAACACGATTTTAGATAACTTTATAAAGTTACTACCAGCTATTGCAGTATTAGCGGCGATTATGTTTGTAATTCGTTTAGTTAAGAAAAAAGTAAAATAGTTATAGGTAGCGAAAAGCTACCTTATTTTAATAGAAAGAAGGTGTAAATATGTTTGACATAGTATTTAGTTTACTCGAAGAATTATTCAATTGGTTGCCCACTATAGCATTATTTTGTATTTTAGCTGAATTAATAGGCGGGATGGTGTTTAAAGGATGATATATGTACCTGATTTGTCATATTCTTGCTATGTTCTTGTAAATAAAGACACTATAAGAGCTTATACATTAAAACCTTATAATCCAACTTATAATAATTCTGTAAATATAGATTATCGCGATTACTACATAAATTCTCATTATCTCTATAATGATTCTTATGAAACTTTTAATTACTATAGTAAGATTCCAACATGCTTATCTACTGATTTATTGACTACAGCGTATTTTTATCGCAACGATGCACCTGATATTATGCTACTATTCGTTCTTATAGCGGGCTTTATCTTCTTTTTTGGAAGAATGTTTCTTAGAACGTTTTTTAGGGGGTTTTTTAGATGAAAAATTTTATACGTTATGTTTTAATAATTGCGTTTGCGTGCATCTCTTTTATGTTTATTGATGACGTTTTCGCTTTATCTACCATAATCGGAGTACCCTCCGACGGTTCTGCAGTAGAGTATATTTATGCTGGTAATGAGATTAAAGGTTCTCGTAACTTTGGTTCTGTTACTACTTTAACAGCAGAGTACATCTGGAGTACAATGGCTCCTTCTACTTTATCTGAGTATTATGGTATCGATGTTTCTTATAAGCTTGTTTGGAGTCTTAAAGGTTCTCTTATCAATAAATACGATAGTTTTTCATTTATTCAAGGATATAAGCACGCTAATCTAAATAATGTAATATTTTGGTTAACTGTCAATGGTGGTGGAGTGGACGGTTTCATACCGTGTAAAATTAATTCTCAAAATTCCGAAGCTGACTTTTGGTCTACTCGATATAGCTCTTTTACTTGTGAATATGATAATACTCGAATAGGAGATAACGATAATGTTCAATTGTCGTTTACTACTTTTTTTACACCATTTCAAGGCGTAAGTACTGGTGAGGGTGTTGCAGCACAACCATTTGTGTATACTCTTACACACCCTACGTTCTTTACTAGTGACGATGACCCTGTCGTCGAATCGATTAAAGAACAAACTGATGCTATAAACAAGCAGACTGAAGCTATTGATAAAGTTGACGACACTTTAAAAGATAGCTCTGTAGATTCGAGTACAGCAGGTAGTTTCTTTAGTGGCTTTTCTACAGAAGACAATGGCGGTTTGTCTGGCCTTATAACAGCACCTTTAGTTTTTGTTAGAAAAGCTACAGATAGCTGTACACCGCTTCATTTAACTGCATTCGACAAAGATATAGAATTGCCATGTGGTGATACACTTTTTTGGAATAAACCCGGAGTAGAAGCATTCCGTGCAGTTT